>JAHKXX010000080.1 GCA_020627425.1 bacterium | reverse complement strand
CTAACATTCCACTTGTAACGGTAGTTACTCTGTGCTACAAAAAATTCGATCATATTTTCAAGACAATAGATTCTGTGCTTAGTCAGACGTATACGGAGATTGAGTCTATTATCAGTAGTGACTTGAAAGAGAAGGTAAAAACTATATGAAAAAAGCAGCTGTAATTGTACTTTTTCATCCGGACACAGATAGATTGCTACTTAATATAAATGCTATTGCTCATCAGGTTGATAAATTGATTCTTGTTGATAACGCAGACAGCAAATCAGAATTTAGTGATGTCATTGTTAAACATAATATTGAGTATATAAGTGATCACGGTAATAAGGGAATTGCATATGCCTTGAACCGTGCAATGGAGTATTGCTGTAAAAATGGTTTTGAATGGCTTCTTACGTTGGATCAGGACTCTGTATGCCCGGAAGAAATGATAAAAACCTATGAAAAGTATATTCATGATGATGTCGCCATTATCAGTTGCGCAATTAATTATAATAATCTTGAATTAATCAAGTCAGATGAAGAGTACGATTATATTGACAAATGTATCACATCTGCTGCATTTACTAATGTTGAGATATGCAGATCATTGGGTGGATTTGACGAACAGATGTTTATTGACAGAGTGGATTATGAATACTGTTATAGGGTAACAAAAGCCGGTTATAAAATACTAAGAGTTAATACGATAGTTCTGGATCATATTTTAGGTGATCTCAGAATAAAAAAAATAGGTGATCGGGTTATCCTTGTAGAAGGGCACAATTCTTTCAGAAAGTTTTATATTGCTCAAAACATGGTTTATTGCCAAAGAAAGCATCCTGATATTATTGCAAAATCTGTTTGTTATACAAAACTTTTTAATTTTATTTTAAAAACACTGCTGTATGAAAGAAATAAGTATAAAAAAATAAAGAGCATTATCAAGGGAATAAAATGCGGAAGAAGAATGAAATTAGATATAGATAAATGGATTTGTGTTTGATTATTGGGTGGTTATTAATCTGAGCAGTATTGATAAGATTTAAAAGGGGGTATATTTGCCATATGAAAATGATGTTGCATAATCTGAAACAAAAACTATTGTTAGTAAAAAACAAAATAGAGTGGCGAAAAGCAAATAACCACAACTGTACGTCAATAAAAACCAACGTGCCGGCAAACATTGCCCAAATCGGCAATTATACTTACGGAAGGCTTAACATTCATTATTATAATACGGATATAGAGCATCTATCTATTGGTAATTATTGTTCGATTGCTGATAACGTTCATTTTTTCTTAGCCGGTGAACATGATTATAAAAACCTGCTTACATTTCCCTTTAAAAATCGTCTTAGCCAATACAAAATCAACGAATCAACTTCTAAAGGTCCTATTGTAATTGATGATGATGTATGGATAGGATATGGAGCAATTATTCTTTCAGGTGTACATATTGGACAGGGAGCAGTAATCGGAGCGGGTTCTATCGTTGCTAAGGATGTTCCACCGTATGCGATTTACGCTGCAAATCGTATTATATCCAAAAGATTTTCAGATGAAATAACAGAAAAGCTGATGAAGGTCGACTATAGTAAATTGATGCTTCATTCAGTAAATGAAAATGTGGATTTATTTTATAAGCATATCACCTCCGAAAATATTGACGATATTTTACGGTGTTTAGAAAACATAACAAGGAAAGAATGATATGGATAAAAAACTCGGAAAAGGAATACTCATAATATTATTGGCAAATGTATTGAACCTTGTTTTCAATATTTTGACAAATTTCATTTTACCAAAGCATTTATCTGTAGATTCCTATTCTGCAATAAAAACATTTCAGCTTTATGTTAGTTTTTTTGGCATATTTTCAATTGGTTATGCTGATGGTATGTATCTTCGTTATGGAGGTAAAGAGCTTAAAGATATAGATAATTCCGAACTTCGTGCCGAATTGAATACAATGAGGTTATTCCTGCTTATCGAAAGCGTCATGCTTATTATCTTCTCCATATTTATATGGGATAGGATATTTTTTTCGTTTGCACTTACCATTATTTCTTTAAACATGTCCGGATGTTATATAAATCTGTTCCAAGCGGTAGGAGAATTTAAAAAATACGGTCGAATTATGAACCTGACAACAGGATTAACATTTGCCGTAAATATATTACTTGTTTTTCTTTTCAAAACAGATAACTATTTTATTTATTTACTTTGTTATGTGGGTGTTAATACTTTCATCTGGCTTTGTCTGGAATATCTGGCACATAAATCCATAAGGTCTGCTACAAAGCCTAAACTCTTTTCATTACCTCTGTTTGTAACCAATGTTAAATCGGGCATTCTTTTTATGATTGGAAACTTTTCGTCGATCTTACTGACGAGTATGGATCGTTGGTTTGTAAAACTAATGATGGATTCTTTTCAATTTGCCCAGTATTCTTTTGCAGTAAGCCTTGAAGGTTTTTTGAATGCTGCAACAACACCGATCACTATTACGCTGTACAATTTTTTCTGCCGAAAAAACGATGTTAAAACGGTAATATCTGCAAGAAAGCTGATTCTGATTTTTGCTTCGCTTATTATTTCACTGGCGTTTCCGGCAAAATTTGTCATTGAAATATATCTGAATAATTATATGGATTCTTTACAAGTCCTGTTTATATTATTTGGAGCACAAATATTTTTTATACCAAATAAAGCAGTTTATGTAAATCTATATAAAGCAAAAAGAAAACAGAAATTATACTTTATAAAGTTGGTAGCCGTAATAATTTGCGGTGCAATACTGAATGGTGTCTTTGTATACTTTTTGCACATTAAGGAAGCATTTGCATATGCTACGTTGGTATCTTCATTTATATGGATTTGTTTAAGCCAGCTGGATTTTAAAGAGTATAGAGTAGATATGAAGGAAGTACTATATGTTTTTATAGAAATATTTGCATTCATATTATCAGGTTATTTCTTTAGTGCAATTATAGGGTTTGCTATTTATTTTTTGATAACAGTTGTGGTTTCATTCTTATTGTTTAAGAGTGAAATATTGAAATTTGGCAAATCAATAATATTAAAAAAACGTTTTGCATGACGTGCTATCATTCTCAATTAATAATTCCGTTTTTAATAAATAATAATTAATATCCGGATACATATAGTAGAAAAAACAATAAAATTTGTTATCACGGCACAGCAGCACGAGCGGCACCCTGAGTGCCGTGACGCGGACAAAAAGGTAGAATAAACCAAGCCCGTACGCGTGCCAAAAAAGTCAGCAACAGCACCAACTAAAGTGCGCGAATCGGGTGCAGCGTCACGCTGCTAGTCGGCGTTTGCTTTGGCTATTTCGTCTATCTGGTCGCGTATGCGGAGAAAGGCGTCAACGATTATCGGATCAAACTTTTTGCCGCGCTGCTCTGAAATGTTGTCGAAAACGACAGACGTAGGCAGGGATGCTTTGTAGCTGCGCTTTGCAACGAGAGCGTCAAAATAGTCCGCTATCGTCATAATTCTGGCACAAAGCGGTATCTGCTCGCCTTCGATGCCGTAGGGATAGCCGGAGCCGTCCCAACACTCGTGGTGATATAGGGCAACAGACTTTGCTACTTTTATAAAGGTGCCGTCCTCTATGTCGGACATAGATTCCTCTATTATGTTCTTGCCGTTTATTGTGTGGTTCTTTATGGTGTTGAACTCGGTTTGTGTCAGCCGCCCGGGCTTGGTGAGGATCGCGTCCGGAATGGTTATCTTTCCTATGTCGTGAAGAGGCGCGCTCATCATGGTGTCATGCATATATTTTTCGGTAAGTATGTCTGCATAGTCGCCGTTCCTCTTCAGCTCCTTTACCAGCGCCTCTACATATTCGCTGGTACGCTTTACATGCTTGCCGGTGGAGCCGTCACGGGCTTCTATAATGTTCGCAAAGCCGATTATGATCTCGTTCTGCATATTTTCTATATCGCTTTCGCGCTGCGCTACGTCTACACCAAGCTGGCTGCGCTTGTCATCAATTGAATGAAATACCTTTCCGGCATAAATAGACGTTACAAACAGTCCCGTAAAAGCATTTACTATAGTCAGAGTAACCTTTATACCGTATGTCATTGTGTAAACGGGGTGATAGTGTATAGGTTCGTTTTCGTTGAAGTATATCAAAATAAATACAAACGAAACGGTTGTAATAATTATGATCGCATTTCTGGCAAATTTTACTATCTTGCTCTCTTTCCTTATAAATACCGTTATAAGTAAAAGCGGTATGGACAGATACTGAAATCCCGGGTCAAGCCCAAAGTAGTAGACGCACATGATCTCGTGCAGCGCAAGCTCGAAAATGGTCAGCAGCGTACACGGCAGCCACGAGCCTTTAAAGTTTTTCAGAAGTATTACAAAGGTCGCATAAAGTATAACGGCGATCCCATCAAATATCTCGAGCATCGGAATACCGACAAAGGAGAAAATAACAAGATAAAACGTGTGCAGCAAAAGACCTATAAGAAAAAACATATTCAGCGGAGCAGTAAAAGATGCGTAATCAGCATAATCCTTGTCCTCGTTATATTTTGGAGTTCCTACAAAGAAATTTACAACTTTATTATTATTCATATTTCCATACAGGCATTAAGCCGTTGCTCCTCATTGTAATAAAAAAGTAAAACACTTTTTCTTATGTCGTATTATACTATAAGTTTTCAATATTATCAATAGGAATTTGTAAATTCTTTCCTGCATAATATTATTAAAGTAATAATAATATTCTTTGCTTACTAATCGGGAGGACAAATATGGACAAGATTTTTTTAAGTCCCTCAACACAGGAATACAATCCTTACGTTGACGGCGGCAACGAGGAATACTATATGAACATTATTACAGACGCGCTTATACCTTATCTTGAGGAACTTGGTGTAAACTATGAAAGGAACGATCCGTCAAAGCGGGTAGGAAATTCCGTGCGACAGTCAAACGCCTATGCGCCGGGGCTTCATCTGGCTCTGCATTCCAATGCCGCACCGCCTCAGTCCCGGGGACTGCTAAGAGGGAGTGAAGTATATTATTATCAGGACTCACGGGAGTCCGAGAGAGCGGCAAATATTTTTGCAAATAATCTGCGTCTTATATATCCTCTCCCCGGCAAGGTAAAGACGGTGCCGACGAGTGATCTGTACGAGCTAAATAACACTGCGGCCCCGGCTATACTGATAGAGCTTGCATATCACGACAACAGGGACGACGCGCGCTGGATCAGGGATAACATTGAAAATATAGCAAAAAACCTATCGGTATCGGTCGCCGATTTTTTCGGAATAAACGATCCTATGACTCCCGAATACGGAGTTGTGGTTACCGAGAACACGCCGCTGAATTTAAGAAGCGCACCGGGCATTTCCTCCGATATAATAGGGAAGATACCAAAGGGGGAATCAATACCTGTTTATGATATCTCGGGAGAATGGATAAGAACCTATTTTGAGGGCAAAAGCGGCTATGTAAACCGTAAATATATACAGCTTTAAACAGCAAAGGTT
>JAHKXX010000079.1 GCA_020627425.1 bacterium | reverse complement strand
GTCACCGATGACCATAGTGAATTTTGCCTTTATCCTGTCGGCATACTTCATCTGTGCCTTGACGCCTCTGCCAACTATATCGCCCTCTGCTATGAGGGAGGACTGTCGGACACTTTCTATTATGCTGAAGGCTTTCAGCTTTGCGCTCTCCCCTATACCGAGAACATACAGGTCACACACAGGCTCCTGCGGCAGCTCTATGCCCTTGCTCTGTAGCAGCAGGAGAAGTCTCTCCATACCCATACCAAATCCCAGCGACGGAGTAGGCGCACCGCCAAGCTCCTCTATAAGACCGTCATACCGTCCGCCGCCGCAGACAGTACCCTGTGCTCCTATATCGTTTGAGACAAACTCGAACACTGTTCTTGTATAGTAGTCAAGTCCCCTGACTATCCTCGGGTTTACACTGTACTTTAGTCCGATATGGTCAAGACAGCTTTTTACTCCGTCAAAATGCTCTCTGCATTCGTCGCACAGAAAATCCGTTACTACGGGCGCGCCCGCTGCTATTTCGGCACACTCTGAATTTTTACAGTCGAGTATACGCATTGGGTTGCGGTCAAGCCTCTCCTGACAGGTTTCACACAGGCAGTCCCTGTGCTTTGTAAAATATTCCTTTAGCGCTGTGTGGTAATTCGGGCGGCATTCTTTACAGCCGATGGAATTAAGCTGTAAATCCAGTCCGTCTATACCGAGGCGGTCAAATATAGAGTTTGCGGCGCAGATGACCTCGGCGTCTGCGTAGTACGACTTTGCGCCGTAGACCTCTATACCGAACTGATGGAACTCTCTCTGTCTGCCCTTCTGGGGCTTCTCGTAGCGATAGCACGAGGTGATATAATAAACCTTTACGGGGTAGCCGTCGTTGTATACGCCGTGCTCCAGCATAGCCCTCGCGGCACCTGCGGTTCCCTCGGGACGAAGGGTAATGCTCTCTCCGCCCTTTGTATCAAAGGTATACATTTCCTTTTGTACAACGTCGGTGGTATCTCCGACAGAACGGTTAAAAAGCTCGGTATGCTCAAAAACAGGCGTGCGTATCTCCTTAAAGCCGTAGGCTCTTGCCTGCTTTCTCATAATATCCTCAACAAACTGCCACCTGTAGCTCTGTGACGGCAGTATGTCCTCCGTACCCTTTATTCCGTTTGTGATAAGCTTCATTTCTACATTCCTTTCATTCTCTACTTTATGACAGACATTATACGGCAGTCATACACCCTGTCTCCGAGGGTAACAGCCTTTCTCAGCGTCCCCTCATACTCAAAGCCTACCTTGTGCAGCATTTTTTCCGCAGCAGGATTAGAGGGGTATATCTTTCCCTCTATACGGTCCAGCCTGTAGTGAGAAAATGCGTACTTACACATCTGCTCTACTGCCCTTCTGCCGATACCGTGGCTTCTGTATTCCTTTCTTATCCAGATAAGCAACTCGGCAGTGTGCTGTGCTGTATCGGAGCCGATAAGTATATCTATACCGCCGACCGCCCTGCCGTCTACTGTGATAGCCCTGCAACACTGTTTTTCCTCGTCGTTTAGTATTCTTTGCTCTATATAGTATACAGCGTGCGGCATTCTGAAGGGATAGGGGTAGTTTTCTCTGGTGCTGTCAAGCAGACTTCTGTCCGACATTGATTCTATAAGATCATCTATAAAGCTGTTGCTCCATCTTACAAGCTCGAATTCCATTATTCTTCAGTCCCTTCAGTCTACTGTATTTATCGGCGTACCGCTTAAATACGCCTCTATGTTCCCTATGACTATATCTATAAGCCGCGACAGTGTCTCCCTGTCAGCCCAGGCTATATGCGGCGTTATTATTATGTTTTTTGCCAGAAGCAGAGGGCAGTCCTCCCTCATCGGCTCAAAGCACACCGTATCGACAGCAGCAGCGCCAAGGTGCCCACTGTTCAGCGCGTCACAGAGCGCCTGCTCGTCTACTACTCCTCCGCGTGCGGTGTTTATAAACAGAGCGCCCTTTTTAAACTTAGAAAAGGCTTCCCTGTTAAACATTTTTTCCGACTCTTTATTCAGCGGACAGTGTACCGTTACTATATCAGAGCTGCTAAGGAGTGTGTCAATGTCAGTATACTCTGCGTTTTCGTCCGTTTTTTTGCTGCGGCTGTAGCACAGCACCCTCATATTAAACGCACGGGCTATCTTTGCTACTGCTCTGCCTATACTGCCGTAGCCTACTATGCCGATAGTCTTTCCCGAAAGCTCGTGTGCCTCATACATTATCGGGGCAAAGACCTCTGTCTTTATCCAGCCGCCGCTTTTTGTGAAGCTGTCGTAGTCGTGCACACGGCTGTAATGACTGAGTATCAGCGCAAAGGTGTGCTGGGCTACTGCGTCCGTAGAATAGCTGCCTGCGTTGCAGACGGTTATACCGTGCTTTTTTGTATAGTCTGTGTCTATATTATTATAGCCCGTAGCAAAAAGCCCTATATATCGCAGACTTGGCGCCTTGTTCATAGCTTCGGCAGAAAAAATAGTCTTGTTACAAAGGGCTATATCCGCGTCCGCTATCCTCTCTGAAAGTTCCTCGGGAAGGGTGTTCTTATACAGCACCACCTCGCCGAATTTATTCAGCTTGTCAAGCTCTGCTCCGCTTCTTCCGACCGTATCGCTGTCGGTAAAAACTATCTTCACCTTACCACTCCCCGTCCGTCGGCACACAAAGGCTTACCGTCGGATAATCATTTTTAAGCTCTTCACAGCATTTTTCAGCCGCTGCCCTGTTATCGAATATCCCGAAAACAGCCGAGCCGCTGCCCGTCATGCACGCAGTCAGGGCGCCGCGCTGTAAAAGTTCCTGTTTTACGCGGTCTATTTCCGAAAGGCTCATGACTTCTTCAAATCTGTTATAAACTTCTCTGCAAAGAGCAGAAAGATCATTTTGCTTAATTGCCATTAGCATAGCTTCAGAGCTTTTTCTGTCCATGCTTTTTACTTCGTCCGATCTTTTATAAGCCTCTGCAGTGCTTACACTTACATCGGGCTTTATAATTACTATACTGCACTGCGGCATAGACTTTAGTCTATAAAGTGTAGTTCCCGTTCCCGAAGCCAGCATAGTACCGCCGCATATACAAAACGGCACGTCTGCGCCGACCCTTTCTCCTATAGTGCAAAGCTCTGCGGTATCAAGTGGGCTGTCAAAAAGTCTGTTCAGCGAGGCAAGCACAGCAGCAGCGTCCGCGCTGCCGCCTGCAAGTCCTGCCTGCGAGGGAATATTCTTTTTTATATCTACATACACATCTCTGTCGGTGCATCCTATACTCTCCAGAAAGAGGAAAGCAGCTTTGTAGGCTGTGTTAGTCTCTCCGAGAGGTACCGCGTCGTCGTCACAGGACATTGTTATCCTGCCCGACCCGTCTGTTACTTCTACAGACAGTTTATCGCACAGTGACACCGATTGCATGATCATATCGAGAGTATGGTAGCCGTTTTGCTGTTTTCCCGTTATCTCTAAAAACAGGTTTATCTTTGCCGGGGCGTTTATCTCTGTTTTCATAGTAATGCTTTCCTTAAAGCTCGTCTAAAAATCTTTCCATGCTTTCCAGTGCCTGTTTTATGTGCTTCAGCGAATAGGAGTAGGACACCCTCGCAAAGCCCTCGCCGCAGTCGCCGAACGCCGTACCCGGCACAATAGCAACGTGCTGAGCATATATCAGCTTTTCACAGAAATCCTCGCTGGACATACCCGACACCTGTATACTCGGGAACACATAGAACGCGCCCTCCGGCTCGAAGCAGGTAAGTCCCATACGGCAGAATTCGTCAACTATCAGACGGCGGCGGACATCGTATTCCTCTCTCATCCGCTCTATGTCCTTGTCTCCGTTCTTCAGTGCCTCTATAGCGGCATACTGCGCGGTAGTCGGAGCACTCATGATACCGTACTGGTGAAGCTTTGTCATCTGGTCGATAACTTCCTTGGGACCTAAAGCATAGCCGAGTCTCCAGCCCGTCATAGCGTAGGACTTTGAAAAGCCGTTTACTACTATGGTGCGCTCCTTCATACCCTTAAGACTCGCAAAGGATATATGTTTCTCTCTGCCGTAGGTGAGCTCGCCGTATATCTCGTCGGACAGGACAAGGATATTGTGCTTTTCTACTACCTTTGCTATTTCCTCTAAATGCTCTCTTCTCATGACCGCACCCGTGGGGTTATTCGGGAAGGGAAGTATGAGCAGCTTGGTCTTGGGAGTTATATGTGCCTCCAGATCCTTTGCAGTCAGGCGGAAGCCATCCTCTGCCTTTGTTTCGATTATCACGGGGGTACCGTCAGCCATAACCGTCAGCGGCTCATAGCAGACAAAGGAGGGCTGGGGGATAATTACCTCGTCGCCCTGCTCCACTATAGCGCGCAGACACAGGTCTATAGCCTCGGAGCCGCCGACTGTAACAACTACTTCATCGCCGGGGTCATATTCCACAGAAAATCTGCGTGCAAAATATTTTGAGATCTGTTCTCTCAGCTCCGAAAAGCCTCTGTTCGGAGAGTACCATGTTTTTCCGCGGCGAAGGGATTCTATACCCTCCTGTCTGACGTGCCACGGAGTAGTAAAGTCCGGCTCGCCTATACTCAGCGAGATAACATGATCCATCTCGTTTGCTATATCAAAAAATCTTCTGATGCCCGAGGGCTTCAGGTTTTGTACCTTGCTGTTCAGCAGTTTTGTATAGTCCGTCACATCATCAGGCTCCTTTGTTCATCTTCTGTTTCGTCGTCATAAAAGGCTACACCGCCCTCCTTATATCTTGTAAGGACAAAGTTTGTAGCCGTACCTATTACCGCGTCTAGGGTAGACAGTCTCTTGGAAACAAACTCTGCTATTTCCTGTATCGTCTCTCCCCTTACAAGTGCCATCAGGTCATAGCGTGACGATGCGGCAAGGTATACGTTTTCTACGTTTTCATAGCTCATAACGATCTTTGCGGTATCGTCAAAGCCTGTCTCGGGCTGAGGTGTAACTTTAAGCTCTATAAGCGCCCACACGCCGGAGCCCGGTACCTTATCCCAGTTTATCAGGGACTTTGTGCCCTTGAGTATTCCTTTTTCCTTATAGGACTCAATTCTTTTCCTGACGCTCTCTTCGCTCTCTCCGAGCATAGACGCAAGCTGCGCCGCAGAAAATTCAGGGTTTTTTTCGAGTAATTCCAATAGCTTATCCATAACTGACTGCCTCCTTTTTCATATGTACTCCCATTATACACTACTTTCCATACAATGTCAAAGCAGCGTGACGCGAAAAAAAGGGACATTAAACCGGATTCGCACGCGTGCAAAAAAAGTAGGCGGTAACACTGACTCGAGTGCGCGAATTGAGAGCGCAGGCACTGCGCCGCCGTGCGGCAAAAGAGAGAGTCGACCGCCCGGGGTTGGTGTAAAATAATTCTGGATGTTTTGGAATAGGTGCAAGTAACGCGATTTAGTGTGATACACCAAGCAGAAAAGACAAATACACTTATTTTCACATCAAAGCAGCGTCAAGCAGCACCCTGTGTGCTGTGGCGCGGAAGGAGAGGGACAATAAACCCCGCTCGTACGCGTGCCAACGAAGTCGGTGGGTAATACTGACTCGAGTGCGCGGATTTGGGTGCAGCGTCACGCTGCCGCGAATCGACCGCGGAGGCACTCCGCCGCACCCGGGCACCGGGTTGACTGGTGAGGAGGATTGTGGTAGGATAGGAGTGGATAATACTACTCTAGAAGGAGGAAACAGACAATGACGGAAGAATCAAAGATCAGATCGAAGAATAAGGACGTTTTTTTGCGGGTTCGTAAGGGACACTTTGCTACGATGCATAGCCATACAAATTACTTCATTGATGTTACTAAACAAAAAATGCTGCTGTCCGAGGCGAAGGCATCGGCATCGGAGCTTATACAGTATTTCAACAATAACATAATAGATACGATACTGTGTATAGACGGTATGGAGGTAATAGCTACTTGTATGGCGGAAATGCTCACAACAGAGGGCTATGTAAACCTGAACGCCAGCAGAGCCATCTATGTCGCTACTCCCGAATATATCAACGGCGGTCAGCTTATTTTCCGCGATAACCTTGTCCATATGATAAACGGTAAGCACGTCCTCGTTCTGGCTGCTTCCGTTACTACGGGTAAGAGCGCTCTCGCGGCTATTGACGCGATAACCTACTATGGCGGTACAGTCGTGGGCGTCGGCGCTATATTCGCAACAGTTGAGGAGTGTGATAACTACCCCGTACACTCTATATTCGACCCGAACAGCCTCGGCGATTATCAAAGCTTTAAGCCGAACCGCTGCCCTATTTGTGAGCGCGGTGAAAAATTAGAGGCACTTGTAAACAGCTTCGGATATTCTAAGCTGTAAGAATCAGTGAAACCCCTCCGCCTTGCTGCGCCCGGCACATCCATGAAGGGCAATGTCATCAACTTAAGGTTTCAGGTTCGCTGCCTTACGGCAGCGAGGCACATTTTATACTAACCGCTACAAGGGGGAAGGTCTCGCCTGCCGGTTCGGTCGGCGCTTCTGCCTTCGGCAGAGGTGTCCGCCGGACACCCGCGCCCTCTGGACTCCGCCGCCTTTACAAAGGCGGGCGAATCTTTTATGATTTCTTAAGATAACTCCATTGCCTGAATGAGAGGCAAATATAATTAAGGACTATCGCATTTTTTAAGACGCGACAGTCCTTTTTTTGTTAATGCCTTGATTTTATCCCTTCAGGGCGCTGCTTATTTCCTTTACATACTTTTCTACATAAGCAGGGCTGTCCTTGCCGTAT
>JAHKXX010000078.1 GCA_020627425.1 bacterium | reverse complement strand
CATTGTTTCTAGATACAATCTGAGGGATCATGCTATGCTGCAAAGGCTGCTTGCTTTTCTGATGGATAACATCGGCAATCCTTTTTCAGCACGTTCGATCAGCAGAACACTGGAAAGCGACGGCACAAAAATGACAGTGAATACGATCATTACTCTTATAGAGTATATGACAGAGGCTTTTGCTCTGTTCAAGGTCTCACGATATGACATAAAGGGAAAGAATCTGCTTTCGACCAATGAAAAATACTATGCAGCCGATCTCGGCCTGCGTAATACTGTCAAAAACAGCGAGGTCATAGACAGTAGCAAGCTATATGAAAATATAGTTTTTCTTGAAATGCTCAGTCGTGGTTATGAGGTCAGAGTCGGAAAGCTTGATGATAAGGAGATAGACTTTATCTGCTACAAGGATCGTCAGAAGCTCTATATTCAGGTAGCGTATCTTATTACAGATAAGGATACCGAAAGAGAATTCGGCAATCTTGAAAAGATAAACGATAACTATCCCAAATACGTCATCAGCGGCGATATGATCGATCTTAGCAGAAATGGTATCATACACAGGAATATAATTGATTTTCTGCTTAAACGGTAATAATAAAAGAATAGTCCTTAGGACACAATGAAAACAAAGAGAAAGTTTGCCTTCGGATACGCTTTCTCTTTTTTTATATTAACAAAGAAAGAGGTTATCAGTTATGAACAAAATGAAAGAACTTATCAGCAAGCTCAGAGAGGCAAATCACGCTTATTACGATCGGGACGAACCTATCATGTCCGATCGTGAGTACAATCAGCTTTTTGAGGAGCTTTAGCAGATGGAAAAGAAAACGGGCATCATTATGAGTGACAGTCCAACACAGAAGGTACAGGGAAATGTTCTTCCCGGCTTCACTAAGGTAAAGCACAGTGAGTCGATGCTTTCCTCTGCTAAGACCAAAAACTCTGCCGATCTTGTCAAATTCGTCGGTGAACAGGAGGTCATAGTTACATACAAGCTTGACGGTCTGACTATCGTGCTTATGTATGACGGAGGCGAGCTGAAAAAGGCTGTTACCAGAGGCAACGGAACTGAAGGCGAGGATGTTACTGAACAGATTCGCTGTATTTCGGGTGTGCCGCTTAAAATACCTTTTACGGACAAGCTTGTGCTTCGCGGCGAGTGTGTTCTGAGCTGGAAGGATTTTGAACGTATTAAGGAAGACCTTACTGAACAGGGCAAGCCCTGCGGACATCCCCGCAATATTGCGGCGGGGTCAGTAAGACAGCTTGACACAAACGCAGTTATCAGAGAATTGCAGTATATAGCATTCTCTATGAATGAAGGTTCTGATATGGAATTCGGCACAAAATCGGAACAGATGGCGTTTCTCAACAGGAACGGCTTTACAACAGTTCATCAGCTAAAGTGCCGATACATACCGGCTGCAAAAAAGCACACAAAAACTGAAATGGAACACTGCATTGACGGAATGAAGCCGGAGGATTGTCCTTATCCTGTTGACGGTCTTATTTTTGAATATGATTTCGTTGACTACGGCAGATCTCTCGGCGGAACATCCCATCACAACAATAATATGATCGCATTCAAATGGAGTGATGAAACATATACGACGACATTCAGAGGTATCGACTACCGTGCGACAAGAACAGGCGTCATTTCAATGATAATCCATATAAGCGGCTTCGGTCAGCAGGCGTTCAACAGGCTGTGGTCGGCTATCGAAAACAGCCGTCATACAACTCTTAACAGGGTTATTGCGGCGCTGGGTATCCCGAATATAGAACGACGAGGAATTAAAAATGCAGATATGGTGTATAAAAACTGATTGGGCAAGCTATGACGAAACAGGTTCGGATGTTACGCTTTATGCAGCGAGAGAACTGGCGCTTTCAGACTTTGAAAAGGAAGTTGCCGAGGAACTTGATCGTTACGGTATTATTGATGATAATGTTCCGGACGGTTATACAATAGAATGAATCTTGTATTTCTCAAGGAACACCAGATCGACACACAGACCTATCGCAGTGCTGTTCACCAACAGCTTGAAATGACAGGTAATGAAATAGCTGACGAGTTTATCAAGGCAATCAATAATGTTCTGATGATACTTGCCAGGAAACAGATATATTTGTCTTTCGAGCAGGCACAGAAGGAAGTTGACGATCTTCATAAGCGAACATCAGAGGGAATAAAAACTGCCAAGATCAAAGGCAAACAAATTGGAAGGGCTGCAGGTTCTGTTGTTATTTCCAAAAAGAGCATATCAGCCAAACAACTAATTCTCCAGTACAGCAAGGATTTTGGGGGTACTCTTAACGACCCAGAGGTTATAAAGCTTATTGGCAGCATTTCAAGAAATACTTATTATAAGTATAAGAAAGAACTAAAAGAAGAATAAGAAGCAGCAGGGCATTCATCATAAATTAGTGGGTGTCCTGCTTTTTTATGTCAATAGTTATGGTATTTCTTGTTTTTTACTTTGGATTTTTATATTAGTTTGACATATCTAATTACATATGTTATACTTAGTTAGATGGTTCTAACATCTATCGATAATAAAAAAGAAAGGTCAGATGTAAAATGTCAGGTTTATTCAAAAATGAGAAGTTCTGGTTAGTTTTAGCCGGTGCAGCAGGTGCGATCATAGGAGGAAAAATACTGAAATCTCCCAAAACCCGTGAATTAGCGGTCAATGGACTGGCTAAAGGTATGATGCTGCGCGATGATGCAAAAGCAGAACTTACAAACATGAAAGAGGAAGCCGAGGATATCTGTTATGAGGCTCGTCAGAAGGCAAAAAATGACAAAAGCCTTTGTCAGAGTGATGAGATAAAGGGCGAAGCAGACGATGAAGTTTAAGATCGTTTATGACAGCCTGGGCAGGATACGCTTTCGCTGCGGACAATATGCTTTTTCGCAGGAGGATGAGAGCAGGATAGAAGCCTTTCTTATGAAGCAGAACTATATTGAATCTGTAAAGGCATCTTATGTGAATGGCGGTATTCTTGTAATGTACAAGGGGCAGCACAGAAACAAGATTATTGATTCCGTAGCCTCAATGAATGTACAGGAGCTGCCTTCCTGTGAAAACGAATCCGGATATTCTGTAGGAATGATAGAAAGGAAATTCCGCAGAGATATTATCAGGATCGTTGCAAAAAGAATTGCCTTCAGAGTGTTTCTGCCTGCACCGGTACGGATAGCTGTTACTGCCTTAAAGGGAGCAGGCTTTATTATGAAGGGTATTGACGAGCTGATGGCAGGAAGGCTTACCGTTGAGGTTCTCGATGCTGCATCAATTACCGCCTGTCTCGCTCAAAGGGATTATAAGACGGCTGGTTCGGTCATGTTTCTGTTGTCGGTATCGTCACTGCTTGAAAGCTATACCAAGGCAAAGACAAAAGCGGCTCTTACAGACAGTCTTATGATACGAACCGATAAGCTTTGGAAGGTCGATGACGACGGAGAAAGACAGGTATCTATGTCCGAACTTGTGCCGGGTGACTGCATCAGGATACAAACCGGAAGCATCATCCCCGTTGACGGTGAAGTGACTGACGGGCAGGCGGAGGTAAATGAGGCTTCTATGACGGGTGAAGCGGTACCGGTTTCAAAGACACAGGGAAGCTCGGTGTTTGCAGGCACAGTTGTAGAAAACGGCAATATCATTATAAAGATAAGGGCTTTGTCGGGTAATACCCGCATCAGTCAGATCGCAGAGCTTATTAGCCGCAGCGATTCGCTGAAAGCTGGTCTTCAGGGTAAGGCTGAGCGGCTTGCGGACAGTATAGTTCCTTACAGTTTTCTGGGATTTCTTGCTGCGCTGATAATTACAAGGAATATTCGCAGAGCTGTTTCACTGCTGATGGTTGACTATTCCTGTGCTATAAAGCTGTCGGTGCCGATTTCGGTTATTTCCGCGATCAAGGAGGCATCCGACCATGATATGACAGTCAAGGGAGGAAAGTTCCTTGAAGCCTATGCCTCGGCGGATACCATCGTTTTTGACAAGACAGGAACACTTACAAATGCTGAACCTGAGCTGATGAATGTTGTTTCTTTCGGAAATTATTCTTCAGATGAAGTTCTGAAAATTGCCGCCTGCATCGAAGAACATTTTCCTCACAGTGTAGCCAGAGCTATTGTAAATGCCGCAAAGGAGCGAAACATTATTCACGCAGAGGAGCATACAGAGGTCATATACATTGTTGCTCATGGCATTGCTACAAAGCTGTTTGATGAAAGAGCAGTTATTGGTAGCCGTCATTTTGTTGTCGAGGATGAAGGCGTTATTATTTCCGATGAGCAACAGGCAGTAATTGATGAATCGGCAAAGGGCTGCTCGGTCGTTTATCTTGCGATAGGAGGCAGACTTGCGGGAGCTCTTTGTATCAGCGATCCGCCGAGAAAGGAAGCTGCCGGGGTCATCAAGGGATTGAAACGTTCAGGCTTTGAGCATATCGTAATGCTGACCGGCGACAGCAGAGGTGCGGCTGAATCGACTGCCGCTGCGCTGGGTATAAATGAATACTACTATCAGGTCTTACCGGAAAATAAGCACAGCTATATCCGTAAGCTTAAAGAGGACGGCAAATATGTCGTTATGGTTGGTGACGGTATAAATGATGCTCCGGCTCTTGCCGAAGCAAATGTTTCCGTTGCAATGAGCGATGCCTCCGATATTGCCCGGGAAACGGCTGACATTACTCTCAGAAACTGCAATTTAGGAGAGCTTATACGGCTCAGGAATATCAGTACACGTCTTATGCGGCGTATAGAGAGCAACTATCGTTTTATTTTAGCATTCAATTCTGCACTGATGGCGCTTGGATTCTTCGGCGTAATAACTCCCGGGGTTTCCGCTTTGCTGCACAATACCTCGACCATGCTGATTT
>JAHKXX010000077.1 GCA_020627425.1 bacterium | reverse complement strand
TTCAGTGCCTTTAGAAATACTGTCGTATTTCGAGGGAGTGTAACGCAGTACAGGGCAAATCAGACAAGCAGAAATTAAAAGTTATTGATGAACAGTTCCTTAGAAGAAAAATAAGAATTCGCAGCTTTCTGCGTACGGAGGTAAAGTATGAAAAGTTTCAGTGACAGCTACAAGGCGGCAGGAGTCGACGTAACGGCAGGCTACAAGTCCGTAGAGCTTATGAAGGAGCATGTAAAGAGAACGGCTATTCCGGGAGTACTTTCGGGTATCGGCGGTTTCGGAGGTCTGTTCGAGCTTGATACAACAGGTATGTCACATCCGGTCACGGTGTCCGGTACAGACGGAGTAGGTACAAAGCTGAAGGTTGCCTTTCTGCTTGACAAACACGACACCGTCGGTATAGACTGTGTTGCTATGTGTGTAAACGACATAATCTGCTGTGGAGCAAAACCGCAGTTCTTCCTTGACTATATCGCTATAGGCAAGAACTACCCCGAAAAGGTAGCCGAAATAGTAAAGGGTGTAGCAGAGGGCTGTGTGCAGAGCGGATGTGCTTTGATAGGCGGCGAAACAGCCGAGCACCCCGGAATGATGCCAGAGGACGAGTATGACCTTGCCGGTTTTTCGGTTGGTGTTGTCGATAAGGAAAAGATACTGAAGCCCGACACACAAAAAAGCGGAGACGTTATGATAGCAATAAAGTCAAGCGGCGTACATTCAAACGGCTTTTCACTTGTCAGAAAGGTTTTCGGTCTTGACAGCGAAAACATAAACAAATACTATGACGAGCTGTCGTCAACTCTCGGCGAAACACTGCTGACCCCGACAAGAATATATGTAAAGCCCATACTTACACTGCTTGACAGCGTAAAGGTAAAATCCATCTCTCATATAACCGGCGGCGGCTTTTACGAGAATATTCCGCGTTCACTGCCAGAGGGCATTTCTGCAAGAATAAAACGTAATGATGTAGATGTACTTCCGATATTCGAGCTTATCGCAAAAACAGGTAATATACCCGAGAGAGATATGTTCAACACATATAATATGGGCGTTGGTATGACGGTTGTCGTAGACAGTGCCGATGCGGACAAGGCAGTCAGGACACTGAACGACTGCGGAGAGAGTGCATATATTCTCGGCGAGCTTGTAAACAGCAACGAGGGCGTGATAATAGAATGAAAAACATAGTTGTACTTGTTTCGGGCGGCGGCACAAATCTACAGGCACTTATCGACGCCGAACAGCGCGGTGAGATAAAAAACGGAAAAATAACCTGTGTTATTTCGTCTAAGCCCGACGCCTATGCACTCGAGCGTGCAAAAAAATACGGTATAAACACCCTTGTCTGCAACAGACGGGAATATCCGGACAGAAAAGCCTATAGCAGCGCCATACTAAGCCTGATACAGCAGGAGAATGCAGACCTTGTGGTTTATGCAGGCTTTATGATAATACTCGACGAGCTTGTTGTAAGGGCTATGGAAAACAAGATGATAAACGTACACCCGGCTCTTATACCGTCCTTCTGCGGAGAAGGCTACTACGGACTGAGAGTCCACGAGCAGGCACTGAAAAAGGGCGTAAAGCTGACGGGCGCTACGGTACATTTCGTAAACGAGGAGTGCGACGGCGGTCCTATCATACTGCAAAAGGCAGTAGAGGTTCTGGACGACGACACACCAGAGACCCTGCAAAAAAGGGTCATGGAGCAGGCAGAGTGGAAGATATTGCCGAGGGCTGTATCGCTTTTCTGTGAGGACAGGCTTACGGTAACAGACGGCAAGGTAAAAATAGTACAGGAGGAACAGTAATGACAGAGCTGACAAAAGAAATTTCATCCACTACCTATCCCGGTAGAGGGATAATCATAGGCAAAAGTGAGGACGGCAAAAATGCCGTTATCGGTTATTTTATTATGGGCAGAAGCGAAAACAGCAGAAACAGAGTTTTCATAAAGGAAGGAGATGATCTGAAAACACAGGCATTCGATCCGTCAAAGCTTTCCGATCCGTCACTAATCATCTATGCCCCGGTACGTACACTTGATGGCTGTACTGTTGTAACAAACGGTGATCAGACCGATACGGTACGCGATTATGTCCTTTCGGGAAAAAGCTTTGAGGACGCTCTCAGAACCCGTACCTTTGAGCCGGATCCGCCGAATTTTACTCCGAGGATCTCGGGTATACTCTGCTTTGATGGTAATGATTTTTCATACAAAATGTCCATCCTCAAAAGCAACTGCGGCAGAGAAAGCAGCGCCGAAAGATTTTTCTATGAGTACAGCACTCCTGTTTCCGGAGAGGGA
>JAHKXX010000076.1 GCA_020627425.1 bacterium | reverse complement strand
TGAGCTTTGCCATAGCTTATCCGTTCTGCCAGTGGTATGCGTCATCAAAAGAGAATGTGCCGTTGAGCCGCTTTACTTCATCTACACACTCACCGCGAACGCGGGAGAGAGTTTCTTGCGGAATATCATTTGTGTAGGCTACGACATTCATAGTCACAGCAAGCTCAACCGCAAGCTTGAACAGAATCCGGGCGAGCCTGTCCTCGCTTTCTTCTACCGTAGCCTTGACCGTTGAAGTTACTACATTTGGCAAATACTTGCTGTTTTTGTTTGAGGACAGATATCCGCTGTAAAAAATAATAGCCTTTTCTATGTACTCACTTTTACTGCGGCAATTATCATCCTTGTACATAGAGGTAACCATATCTAAGGTTGAGTTCTTTGCGTATAGAGCAAATCTTGTTTTATCATCGGGATTTGCCATTTAGACCTTCTCCTTTCTGCTGAAAATAAATTGAGACTTGATTTTTGGCTTACACATCGTAAAAATCGGGAGTGCGACACACAAAATTCATACATACCGAGTTTTATGACGCACAAATCCGCAGAGGCTGAAAACTCTCAAAAACGGCTTGCGGTCGGCGTTGCCGTCCGCTGTGATTTGCGTGGCGGCGCTTCAGCGACGCACACGCTTTCACCTGCTGATTTTTCAACCCTGCGGATATGCCCCCTGTTTTTCCGCTGCAAGCCTTTCTGTAATGGCTTGTTATTTTCCCAAATTTCGTGCTTTGCGTTATTGTCGGTTACTTTCCCGGCTATTCGGTAAAAAGCCGACACGGGCCGAACACGGCGCTCACATCGTCATTGTTTGATTACCCTCATTGGTCCCCTTCTTTTTTGGTTTGGGGCGTGGAGGTTTCTCCACAGGTTCATCCTCGAGCCTCATTTCGATATACTCTCTTACGTTTGCAGGAATGTATTTCCTGTACATCGCGTCGATTGATTTCTCGACCTCGTCCTCAAAGTTTAACTGTCGCATAGACATATACTTTTTTATCGCCGAGAGCTTTTCGCTGTCGTACTCAATAGTGACATTTGAATTTTTCAAGACAATCACCCTTTCTTCTTTTTCTTTTGTTTTTTATTTTTATCTTTATTCTTATTCTTGCTCTTATCGGAATCCTTCTTGGTTTCTTTTTTGACATCCTGTTTCTTAACATACTGAATGTTCGGAATACGAAGCCACTTTGACCAACCGCGTCCCGCGACTTTCGTTTTAACTACACCGTAGGCTGTACCCATAGCTTCTATGACTTCACCGTTGCCTATGTAGACTCCAATATGTCCGTTCATCCAAACTCCGAGACCGGGAACTTCCGGAATAGATGAGATATCGCCGCTCTCGGTCACGTTGTTCCAGATAGAATTCGCGCCGCAGTCTGTAAAGCCGTTTGCTCCTGGACGGATACTTCCGTCACTCGGGTTATACCATGCGTAAGATTTTATCAGCCCGATACAGTCGGCGACTCTTTTTCCGAGCCACTTTTCTCCGACTGTTCTCATCGGGCCTCCTGCTTCATTGTCGCCGGGCCACGCGGCTGCCTGTTGGTCAAGGTATGCTACCGTACACACCTGCCCATAGCCGCCGTAAACATATCCCCAGCCGTTTTTATGAGCATTGCGACACCACTCGGCAAGGTCAAGGTTGTTTTTTACCTTCGGATCATAATAGCCGGACAAACTGATTTGTGTGCTTTTGACTGATTTAACCATCCTCTGCACCTCATCATATTTGATGTTTGTATGGAATTCTTTATTGACCGCGGTTACAACTTCCTCGTCTGAGTAATCCTTTTTAAAACAGGAAACAAAGTCCTTTACAAAATCTTTATCTTTAGATTTGTCGGTAAGCGAGAACAAATAAATAACCTCAGCAAGATCATTGAACTTGCTGAGGTGTTTGTCTTTGAGCTTATTCTCTATTTTTTCCATGGTGTTGTTATAGAGTTCAAATTTGGCATTCTGCTCATCTGTTATATTCTGCTGAATTGCTGTTGTCAGCTTATCGGTATCTATATCCATACTGCCATTAAAGATAGAAACTACCGCGATTATCGGCATACAGATTATTACAATTATTCCGATAATAATTCCGACAACCGTTTTCAACACCTTCGGATTTGTAAATATAGCAACTGCTAACTTTTTCAGAGCAGCGCCGATTGCTGCACCCATATAATCACCGCCTTATGATAACTGAGTTTGTTTCGGTCCGTTATACTTTTCCTCTTTCAAGAATTCGTACTCGGTACTGTGGCAACGCTCAACTTCTTCTGCGTCGGGAATGGATTTATTAAACTTTGTCCCTTCAATACAACTGTTCTCAATAGAGATACAAGAAAAGGCGCAATCGTTAAATACCGCTTCTTTAAAATTGGAAGTTATAAAATCAGACTGTTCAAAATCGCAGTTATCAAACACAGCTTTTTTTGCCTCAACTTCTTCTGATGTAGACAGCCTGAAACTGCAGTTGCTAAAGAGCGCGTTATTCATCTTTGCTCCCATAAGGCAGGCACACTCAAAATTGCAGTTATAAAACCGAGCGTTCTTAAATTTAGCTCCGCTTAAGTCAACTCCTATAAAGTCACAGTTCTTAACTATACAACCTGAAAAATCAGCTTGTTCGCCGCCCTCCAAGTCAAGTATCCATAAAGTGTGTCTTGCGCACATTTCCTTTACATCTTCGGGAAACAAGGTTTTATCTTTCTCAGATAAAAAATCTTTATTCAGAGTTACAGTAAACTCTCCGCCGCAATACTCAACATCGGAGAACTCGTCACACTCTCCAATCATATCGACAAACAAATCGCTGTTGAAATTCTCGCAGTCGTACTCTCTGTTGACGTCGTTAATATCAAACGTGTATTTACCTTCTTTGTGATTTTCCAAAGCAAGACTGACGTATTTGTCAACTGCCCCTCTCATCCTGTCATTGAACTCATTAAGGCTTGGATACTGAGCTTGAACTATCTGCTTTGCGTTTGGTACATATGCAGAATACCGCGCGTAATCATAGCCCTGAGGATCAACGAGAATACCGTCATCGGCTTCTTCGTCTAAAACCATTATGCAGTGTCTGGTGTTATCGTTAGTAACAGGTAATTCACTTAGAGCTTTGGTAATAAACTCCTGACGTTGCATCATATTACGTCTGAAATGCTCAAAATCGGAATGCGGAAGAGTAACCGTAACATCAACCTGACAACGGTCATATTCCCACCGTTCCATTTTGCTTTGCAGTTTTGTGTTTATAGTAAACAATGTTTTTCGCCTCCTTATCTTCCGCCTGCATTACCGAATATCTTGTACTTATACTCGGGTGCTTTCACCTGAAGCAAGTAACGCTCATTGCCGCAGCGATACAGACAAGTTCCGCGGCTGCTAATACGGATAAGATTATACTCGTTGAGTTCTACCATAAGAGCGTCGGTAAAATCTCTGCCGTTTATGTTACCGGGATAGAACAGGAAATGGTGAGATGGGATTGAGAATAGAGGCTTTGTCAATTCTTTTACGTCCGGCATCAAGAAATCCTCAATGTTTTGACTGGCGAGAATTACCGCGGATTCTTTTTTGC
>JAHKXX010000008.1 GCA_020627425.1 bacterium | reverse complement strand
GTTCCAATCAGCAAGGTTTTGCAGGATAATGTATTTGTAGGTAGGCTCAAAAATAACATCACCGTTTCCGAAATACCTCGGCTTTATAGCGGTTTCTCCGGTAACCTTTGCGCCAAAGAATTTGCCTATAGCGTCTCCGACGCCCTTAACATTTGTATTCATCTGTACATTTCCTGCCATCATCTGCATAGCGCCTGCCTGTATAATTATTCCGTTATTATCAAGCTTTGCTATTACCTGACGCTTTCTGACGCCCATCTTTGACATAAAATAGGCTGTTTGTGCGGTAGAAGGGCTTACAGACAAGTCCTTTAAATATTCAACTACCGAAAAGCAGCCAAGCTGGTTAATAACCGAACGGGCAGCGGTTCTGCCGTATATATTGGAATTGATCATAGTCGCTGTTTCTCCTTACACGTTTATCTCCGCAGTTTCGGACGCCATATCTTCATAGGGAGCAAGAGCAGGCTTTACTACCTCGTTTATGAAGTCCTCTGTCTGTACGGGAGCGCGTCCTACATACTTCTCGGGACTGAGTATGGACTCCAGCTCCTGAAGGCTTACGCCGAATGCAGGATCATCCGCTATTCTCTTCAGCAGGTCATTCTCAAGTCCGTCACGCTTTACTGCCAGAGAGGCAGCCATAGAGTGCTCTCTTATCTTTTCGTGCAGTTCCTGTCTGTCGCCGCCGCGCTTTACAGCGTCCATCATAATGTTCTCTGTTGCCATAAACGGTAGCTCCCTTTTAAGGTGCTGTGTTATTACCTTGTCGTAAACAACAAGACCGCTGCTGACGTTGAGATAAAGATTAAGTATTGCGTCAACAGCAAGGAAGCCCTCCGGAACACTGAGGCGCTTGTTTGCTGAGTCGTCAAGAGTACGCTCGAACCACTGCGTCGCAACTGTGATATAGGGGTTTAGTACATCTACCATTACATATCTTGAAAGTGAAGCCATACGCTCACTTCGCATCGGATTTCTCTTATAAGCCATAGCGGACGAGCCGATCTGGTTTTTCTCAAAAGGCTCCTCGATCTCTTTAAGATGCTGAAGAAGTCTTATATCGTTTGAAAACTTCGCAGCGCTCTGTGCTATACCGGCGAGGACATTCAGCATCTGACTGTCCAGCTTTCTTGAGTAGGTCTGTCCCGATACTGCAAAGCATGAGGAATAGCCCATTTTTTCTGCTATCTTTCTGTCAAGCTCTCTGCACTTCTCGTGATCGCCGTCAAACAGCTCCAAAAAGCTTGCCTGTGTACCCGTTGTACCCTTGGAGCCCAATAGCTTTGCCTTTGAAAGCTGATAGCGTACATCCTCAAGATCCATAAGCAGATCCTGTATCCAGAGTGTAGCGCGCTTTCCTACTGTTGTCGGCTGTGCAGGCTGAAAATGCGTAAATGCAAGCGTCGGAAGGGATCTGTACTTCATAGCAAAATCCGACAATGAGCGGATAACGCTGACAAGCTTTTTCTCTACTATTTTCAGAGCCTCGGTCATAATGATGACGTCCGTATTATCTCCGACGTAGCACGAGGTCGCACCCAGGTGGATAATACCCTTTGCCTTGGGACACTGTACGCCGTATGCATAAACGTGGGACATTACATCATGTCGTACTTCCTTTTCCCTTGCCTCGGCTACCTCATAGTTTATATTGTCGGCATTTGCCTTCAGCTCGTCTATCTGCTCCTGTGTAATATCAAGTCCAAGCTCTCTTTCGGACTCGGCAAGAGCTATCCAAAGCTTCCTCCAGGTACGAAACTTCATATCCGGAGAAAAAAGATATTTCATCTCCTTATCTGCATATCTTGATGAAAGCGGAGATTCATAGGTATCCTTCATTTACTAACCAACCCTTCTGAAAAATCTGAATTTTTGTATTTATTATTTACGGTTCAGCGGGCAGCTTTTTATCAAAGCATAAGCCGCCTCTTTCCTTTCCCTCGAGCATTTTTGACGGTATTTCCGTCGGGTATATTCCCGTAAAGCAGGCACTGCAGACACCGCCCTTTTTTCCGAGCAGCAGCTCCGGAAGCTTTTCGGCAGGAAAAAAACCGAGTGTGTCAGCGCCGGTAAGCTTACATATCTCGGGGATAGTATGCTTTACGGCAATAAGCTCTTCGCGTGATGGTATATCTGTACCATAAAAGCACGGCCACAAAAACGGCGGAGAGCTGATACGCAGATGCACCTCTTTAGCACCTGCATTTCTGAGCATTGTTACTATCCTGTCACAGGTAGTACCGCGCACTATGGAATCGTCTATAACAACGACCCTCTTGTTCTCTATTACGGAACGAAGCGGATTCAGCTTCAGCCGGACGCTTCTGGCTCTTTCCTTCTGTGTGGGCTTTATAAAGGTCCTTCCGATATAGCCGTTCTTTACTATACCCTTTTCATAGGGTATACCTGATTCTTCACTGTATCCTATCGCGGCGTCTATACCGGACTCGGGCACCCCGATAACGATATCTGCATCCACCGGAAACTCACGCGCCAGTATTCTTCCGGCTTGCTTTCTGGACTCATAGACGCTTATACCGTCTATACATGAGTCTGTACGGGCAAAGTATATGTATTCAAAAACGCAGAGCGCCTTGTCCTTTTGGGAAGAACACATATTACGAATTGAACGTATACCCGTATCATCCGCTACAACGATCTCTCCCGGATCTAAGTCCCTAACAAAATCAGCTCCGCAAGCATCCAGAGCACTTGTCTCCGACGCAAAAACCAC
>JAHKXX010000075.1 GCA_020627425.1 bacterium | reverse complement strand
TACCGTTATTTTTCTGTAGCCGCTTTTTATTATTCCTTCTGCGTTCAGTCTCGAGATGATACGGCTGACGGTAACGCGCGATACCCCTGCAAGACTCGCCAGCTCCTCGTGGGTAAGATTTATCTCTCTGCTTTGCTGCGACATTTCGTATAGGATACTTGCTAAACGGCTGTCCGCACTGCCAAACGCCATACTGTCAAGCTCCTGTGACAGCACTCTTATGGTGTCTGCCTGTAGTCTTAACAGCTCAAGGGCGCACTCGGGGGACTTGCGTATAATGTCGGTCAGCAGTCCCCTGTTCACGGTAACAAGCTCGCTTTTTTCCACGGCTGCTGCACACGACATTCTTGCCTGACCGTCAAAAAAGGCTGCCTGCCCCAGAACAGCTCCGTTTGTTACTATGGAAATGGTCTTTTCCTCTCCGTCTTTAGAGGATATATATATCCTTACCCTGCCGTGCTTCAGATAGTAAAAGCACTCGGGACGCTCCCCCTGTATATAGATGAGCTTGTCCCGGTCATAGACCCTAACCATAGGCATATTTTCAAAAATCTCTATAAGTCTCGGCATATTGTGCTTGCTGCTCTCGGGATAAAGCCACGCTTCGTTCATAGTATTCACACCCCCTCAAGATTGTATCATAGTTTACATTCTTTTTCAAATTAAAATGTTAATATATATTAGTATTGCCCGGTGCCCGGGCTGTCAACACGCGCACTGTAGTTTTTGTTACTGCCGGCCTTTTTGGCACGCGTACGAATTTGGTTTATCGTCCCTCTCTGTCCGCGCCGTGCGCCCGAAGGAAGTGCCCTTGGGGTACCGCACAGGACGGCACTTGACGCTGATTTTGAGTAAAATTAGGTTTTTTCTCTACTACATGCAAAACCCGACAAGGACAAGTCGCCTTTGGCGGCAGCTGCCTTTGCCAACTAAAATTATACACTTAGATTAGTATTTTACACATTACGGAGGTAAAAAATATGGGAATGACAATGTCACAAAAAATACTCGCTTCTCATGCCGGTCTTGACTCTGTTAAGGCAGGTCAGCTGATAGAGGCACAGCTTGATATGGTGCTCGGAAATGATATAACCTCGCCCGTAGCCATAAACGTGTTTAACGAAGGCAACGCGCAGGCTGTATTTGACAACTCAAAGATAGCTATGGTAATGGATCACTTCACGCCGAACAAGGACATAAAGGCTGCCGAGCAGTGCAGGCAGGTCAGAAGCTTTGCCGACAAATACGACATAAAGAATTTCTTTGACGTAGGTCAGATGGGCATAGAGCATTCGCTGCTGCCGGAAAAGGGTCTTGTGGGACCCGGCACACTGTGTATCGGAGCAGACTCACACACCTGCACCTATGGTGCGCTGGGCGCATTTTCCACGGGAGTAGGCTCTACCGATATGGCGGCCGGTATGATAAGCGGCAAGGCATGGTTCAAGGTACCGAGTGCAATAAAATTCAATTTAATCGGCAAACCGGACGAATATATAAGCGGCAAGGACGTTATACTTCATATTATTGGTATGATAGGCGTAGACGGCGCACTGTACAAGTCTATGGAGTTCTGCGGTCCGGGACTGAAATATCTGAATATAGACGACAGGCTTTGTATAGCAAATATGGCTATAGAGGCAGGCGCAAAGAACGGCATCTTCCCTGTTGACGATATTACACGCGCGTACACCGAAAACAGATTTAAGGGTACCCCCGTGGAGTACACAGCCGACGAGGATGCGGAGTATGACGCAGAGTATACCATAGACCTGTCAAAGCTTCGTCCTACGGTAGCATTTCCTCATCTGCCTGAAAATGCACGCACCGTTGACGAAATAGGCGAAACAGAGGTAAAGATAGATCAGGCTGTAATAGGCTCCTGCACAAACGGCAGAATAAGCGACCTTCGCGCGGCAGCCGATATACTTCGCGGCAAAAAAGTTGCAAAGGGAGTACGCTGTATAATAATCCCCAGTACCCAGAGCGTATATCTTCAGGCTATGCACGAGGGACTGTTTGATGTATTCATCAATGCAGGCGCAGTAGTATCTACACCAACCTGCGGTCCGTGTCTCGGAGGACATATGGGAATACTCGCAAAGGGCGAGCGCGCAATATCGACAACAAACAGAAACTTTGTCGGAAGAATGGGACATGTAGAGAGCGAGGTATATCTCGCAAGCCCTGCCGTAGCTGCCGCAAGCGCAGTAACAGGCTATATTTCCGACCCGAAAAAGGTAAAGTGAGAGGAGTATACATATGAAAGCACAAGGCACAGTTCACAAGTACGGAGACAATGTGGATACAGACGTTATAATCCCTGCAAGATACCTGAACACAAGCTCTCATAAGGAGCTGGCAGCACACTGTATGGAGGACATAGATATAGACTTCACAAAGAATGTAAAGCCCGGAGACATTATCGTAGCCGAGAAAAACTTTGGCTGCGGTTCTTCAAGAGAGCACGCCCCGATAGCAATAAAGGCTTCGGGTATCAGCTGTGTAATAGCATCTACGTTTGCGCGCATATTCTACAGGAACTCCATAAATATCGGTCTGCCGATACTGGAGTGTGACGCAGCCGCAAAAGAGATAAAAAACGGCGACGAGGTAGCGATAGATTTTGACACAGGTATCATCACCGACATCACCACGGGAAAGACCTATAATGCCGAGCCGTTTCCGCCGTTTATTCAGAGCATAATAGCTGACGGCGGTCTGATAAACCACGTTACGGCAAAAAAGGAGCAGTAATAGTTTTGCCGCATAATACTGCTACAAGCCTGCGGCTTGCTGTGAGCAGAGCTTTTAAAACAAAAGGGGCTGTCGCAAAATGAAGCGGCAGCCCCTTATTTTAGTAATTGAATTAATTATATGTTTTTGTTGGCGAAGTCGCGGGCTTCGTCAAGGTCTATGCCGAGAGCGTCCGACTTGTTGATGGTGATTTTGCAGCCGTTTTTGATCTTCTGAAGTATCTGCTTCATGATTGCCTCGTTTACGGCAACGCAACCGCCTGTGTAGGGCTTTACAAGGCTCATACAGTGGAAGAAGAAGCACGAGCCCTCCTCGGGATCACATTCGCTGTTGTAGCCCATGTTCAGACAATATGTGTACTCGTAGGTGTAGTCGATGATGTGCTCGCTCTCCTCGAGATCGAGGTCGGGATAGTCCTTGATGCTGACAAACTCGTTGAAGCGCATACCCTTACGAGTATCGCCCGACCAGTAGTCGTCCTCGGTCACCTTGGTATACTCCATCTGACAGCCCGGGTCATCGGCAATACCGAAAGCCTTGTCAATGGTGAATGTGCCTATCGGAGTGATGGCGTGATAGCTGTCCGCATCTCCCATTCCTTCAAGTCCGATATATCCGGGCGCCTGAAGAATCATCTTCCAGTTTCCGTCGGCGTCTTTCTCGTGCATACTTACGTAGCAGGTGCTCTTACCCACTCCCGCTACAACGATGAGCTGTTCGCAGTCCTTTGCCGCATCGAGCTTTTTTAACCACTTTGGAGAGTCAACAACCTTCTGGCTCTGGATAAACATGCTGTTTTCGCCCGATGTGCTGTCTGCTTCTCCCTCGGAAGGTGGGCTGCCGCATGAGGACAGCGCCAAAACTGCCATCAGCACGGATAAGGTAAGGGCAATTATTCTTTTTGAAAGCTTGTGTGTTTCCTTAGTGTTTTTCATAAATATTAAACCTTTCAGATTATTATTAGCGGCACGATTTTTCCGTACAAAGGCCGCCTCAAAAGGCGGGATCGGGGGATATCAACTTGTGCGGACTACTGTAAAATGATACCATTCATATCCGCACAAGTCAAGCGGTTTTATCCCCTGTTTCGTGAATCATTTTGTAGAAAACTGACGCCGAAAATCAAATAAATGAGGTTTTTGTGAAAGTACTTAACAACGCACATTAATACCCCCCGAATGCATAGGATCATGTGAATATAGCTTACCACGAGAATTACGGCGCAAATATCGGAGGCTGAAAATATCTCCTCCGAAACCGCGTGCCGAGGGTTCGAGTCCTTCTGCCCCTGCCAAGCAAAAAATGGCTTAAACACTGCGTTTAAGCCGTTTTTCTTTGTCTTTTTTGCTCATTTAGAGGACACAAATTGGTGTTTAGAGGGCCTATTTGGAGTTCAAATCGTGCGGTTTTTTGACACAAATCGCATAAAAGTCGTAGCGTATAGCATCAAAATAGTCCAATGTATCGCATATTTCTGTAAGTTTCCTTACAGGCTCGTTCTCGTCGATTAATACTTCAAAATTTAATGGTAAAAACAGTTGATTTCTTAACACTTTCATAGTATAATTAACCCGCTTTCTATGTGGATTT
>JAHKXX010000074.1 GCA_020627425.1 bacterium | reverse complement strand
GGATTATTAAGACACTTTCTTGTATTTATCATAAGACTTTTTAGTCCTGCCTCCATAAAGCCGTCATTGAGCAGCGTGGAATCCTCACAGAAATACTGCTCCATAATATGGTTCATTGCATCGGCACAGCCTGCGGCAGTTTGTTTCTTGGATACAGTAAATGTGTATGTCGGGTCAAGGAATGACACTCTGGGAAAATTATGCGGATCAACATAACCGATCTTGTCATTGGTCTCGGTTCTGGAAATAACTCCACCCGAATCATATTCGCTGCCTGTTGCTGCAAGAGTAATGATATCCACTATCGGGATCGAATCTGTTGCAAAAGCCTTGTATGAGATCAGATCCCAGGGGTCGCCGTTATAAAGCGCACCTGCGGCGATCGCCTTTGAACAGTCGAGTACACTTCCGCCGCCGACGGCAAGTATAACATCAATGTTGTTTTCCTTGCATATCCTTACTCCGTCAAGTACGCTCGGGTCGTACTTTGGGTTCGGCTGGATACCGGAAAGCTCGTAGATCTCAAAGTCGGCAAGCAGTTCCTTTACCTTGTCGTAAAGGCCAAGCTTTTTGATACTTCCTCCACCATAGGTGAGCAGAATTTTTTTACCGTAAGCGCCCATTACTTCGGGAAGGTTTTTAATAACTCCTTTTCCGAAAATAAGTCTTGTCGGGGTTTGATAATCAAAGTTTTGCATGATGATACCTCCTGTTTTAAAATATTTATTTTCAGACAATGAATTCGTCATTCATTGCCGTTGTTCCTTCAACTTCGCCTTTTTGTCATACGCCTTCGCCCCGGATAATTTCTTTGACATCGTCATACTAGGAATCTCCGGTATTATTTCAGCTTGCTATAATCTTCATCAGACACAGGCTCCAGCCACTCTGTTTTTCCTTCTTCACCGGGCACTTCCACGGCTATGTGAGAAAACCATGAATCCGCTGCGGCACCATGCCAGTGCTTGACATTTGTCGGAATATTGATAACAGTTCCGGGTCTCATCTCTACTGCGTCCTTACCCCATTCCTGATAGTAACCTCTTCCGCCGACACAAATAAGCATCTGACCGCCTCCGCCCCTGGCATGATGTATATGCCAGTTATTTCTGCATCCCGGCTCAAATGTGACATTGAACATCGGCACCTGCTGCATTGAAAGGGGAGCAAGATAGCTTTGTCCGACAAAATAATCACCATAGGGGTTCGGCTCACCAATAGGGAAGAAGATAGTATTCTGATATTTGTCCTTGTCTGTAAGCCCGGGTTCCGTTTCGTTCCAGATTTCCTTAGCCATACTGAACACCGCCCAACCCTTCGGCCATCCTACATACATTGTTGCATGGGTGATGATTGCAGCAATTTCTTCTTTAGTCACTCCGTTTTTCTTTGCATTCATCAGGTGATATCCAAGTGATGAATCTGTGATACCCGAAGCCATAAGCGACACTACGGTAATAATACACTTGGTTTTTACGCTTATCGTCTCCTCGTTCCATACCTCTCCGAATAGCACATCATCATTGAGGTGAGCAAACATAGGGGAGAAGTCACCAAGCTGTTCTCGTCCTGCTGTCTGTATGATTTTTTCGCTCATTATAATTTTCCTCCTGTTCTCTGATATATTTTTTGTCGGAGTCCGGTATTCCGCCATCATCTGACAGATACCGCTCTGCTCTCATTATGAGATCATATTTTTCCCGAAGGGCTGCTATCATTTCCATCATTTCTGAAGCATGATGTATATCCAGTGCCTGCTGATCCTTCCAGCTGTCGATC
>JAHKXX010000073.1 GCA_020627425.1 bacterium | reverse complement strand
ATAGCTTTAATTATTAAAGCTTGTGCTGCCAAGATTTTTAAAGGTATTATCGGTTCTCGTTTCACTGCTGTCATAGTCATAGGTTTTTACAGAAGCGTTTTTTGAGTCTGATACCTTTTGCTTCCAGTATATTACTGTGTAGGCAGACCTTTGATTTGCCTGCCAGTGTGCATACAGTGTAGTGTTGTTATTGATGATATATTTGCCGTTTTCCAGTCTGCCGCTTTCTCCGAGGTCAGCGCTTCCGGAAACCACCCTGCCGTCTGAACCGGTTATCTGTGTGCCGCCCTCTGCGGCAGTATACCAACCCAAAAAGCTGTAGCCGTTACGGGTACTCGGAGTAAGCTGTGTTACCTCTCCGCCGTTTTGTCCTACTATAACAAACTGTGACCGAACCACCTCGGCGGAGCCGTCGCCACCGTCATTTACGTCGAAGTTTATCCACCGTGCTTTTTCAAAGACCGGATATATATCTATTTCGCCGCCGTCGCTGTCAGACTTGTTTACCGTGATATAGGTTTCGTTCTCTGTGCCGTCACTGTTTACGGTGATGTAATTCTGACCGTCATAGCTCCAGCCGTAGAATACTATCTCGTGTACATCGTAGGACGGCGCTCTTACATCGCTTATTTTTACCGTGGTTGTATTTGAGTTACCGAATGCGATAAACCGACGCGTAAGTATATTTTCACTGCCTGTAGGTGCTCCCTCCTCTCTTTCGTGGAAGGAGATAAAATAATAGTCCGTATAAACAGGAGCCAGATATACGGTACTGTCAGCCGTATCGTCAAAAGTCATAACGACCGAGTGATTGACTCTTGTGGGATTACTGCCCCAGCGATAGGTAACAGAGCCGTTTTGTTCTACAGGATCATCTACTACATACCAGCCGTAAAACTTCTGTCCGGGTTTATTTGGCGGTATGGGAACAGGCTCCAGACTGTCTCCGCTTTTTATTATCTGTTCGTGAATTTCTTCATTTGCTTTGTTTTTTATTGTATATAGCGGTGCGCTGTATGTGCCGTCGCCGTTTTCCGTACTTTCATAGCTAATATATTTGTATGTTCTTCTCGGGGTTATCAGCTCGCCGCCCTCGTGCTTATAGATAGGATACACTGCACCCGACATAAAGCAAACGGAAAAAACCGAAAGTAATATTTCAGCAGATATAACGATTGCTGCCGAAGCTTTCAGTGATCTGATTGTATATTTAGTTTTAGAAAAAAATTTCCTCATATTTATCATCCCTTTAACGATATGCCGATAAACTCACACAAATACATTATATTCATTGGCTCAGGGACATATAACCACAGGTTTGGAACACTTTTTTCACCGGCAAATACGCCGTATTCCCTCGGAGCTTTTGCCCGATGACGAAAGATCAAATCTTTTCCAAGCCTCTGTCTTTTCTTCATATATCTATAGTTGCACTATTTTATAACAAATAACATTATAATGCTCAATAATGAAAAAATCAAGAAAATTGGAAATAATTTGTCGAATGGTATAATTATCAATACATATAATCCATTAATTTATTATTTGTGTCCGCTTTTTTCCAGATATTTGCCAGACTATTTAGATAACAGTAATAAAACTCATTATTTCTTTAAAAAATACTGTATTACATTACTAATAACAATGGCTTAAAATTCACAAAATCGGACTCAAAAGCAGCACAATTCAACATATTTAACTAATCAGAATAGACATAATACACTTGCCTTTACTACAAAGCAGGCGGTAACACTAATCAAAGTGCGCGTGTTGACCGCGGAGGCACTCCGCCGCGTGCCAAAAAAGCTGGCGGTAACAATAACTACAGTGCGCGAATCGACAGCGCAGGCACTGCGCCATTGTTTACAAAATGTCTATATACTTAGGACGGGATATTTGTTATAATAAAAGAAATACATTTCCTTGTTTTTGCAGAAAGGGAAAATAATATGAATTTGTTTTATATTTTAAAGCCAAAGGCAACAGTTACATATCTTTATAAAACTGATAGTATCCGACAGGGCTTGCAGAAAATGCGTCAGCACGGGTATTCGGCGATACCTGTTCTGGACGATAACGGAGAATACATAGGCACAATAAGCGAGGGAGATTTCCTGTGGTTTATGCTTCAGGATAAGAAAGATGACCTCGAAAATGAGACATACACTGTAATAGATATTGTAAACGAGGAGCGTAACAGACCTGTAAAGACAGATGTTACGATGAATGATCTCCTTCTGCGTGTTATGGATCAGAACTTTGTGCCCGTGATAGATGACAGAAATATGTTTATCGGAATTATCACCCGTCACGACATAATAAAATACTTTTATGACAAAGCAAAAAAGGAAGGCTCTGTGAGTATAGAAGATCATAGCAAGTGAGGCTGTATTAAATCATAACCGCACAAAAAAGCCGTGTTTCCTCATCATAACAGGAAACACGGCTGATATTTGTTTTAAAACAGATCAAGCCAAGAGAAAAAAAGAGCGAAGCGCTTTGTATAAACAAAATCACCTCGCTCAATGTTCAATTAAAAATTATTTCTCATCATTGCCGAACATATTGAATCTGAAAAGCTTGGACTCATCATCGGGATTCTGACACTCTACATGGGCATTTGTGACCTTGCCACCCTCGATAAGCTTTGTAAGACCGATAAGCTGACATAGCTTACTCTTAAGGTTAAGACGGTCACCCTCGTCTGTTACCAGAAATACGTCACCCTCACAGGTGTCTATTACGGAGAGAAAAGACTGAACATCAACATTGTGTAGTTCGATTGGCATATAAATTACCTCCTGTTTTTTCCGTCTTGTAAGCACCTTGTTGCTTACTGACTTTATTATAGCATATTAATTCTCTTTGTCAATCGGATTTTTACAAAAAAAGGGTATTGCTTTGTGGAATTACAATAAGTTTCAACTTAATATTTTGTGTAATATAAATAAAGAGTCAATGAATTATTCTTCCGTCCGATATTTTTATGCAATATTCCGCCATACCGGCTATTTTGCTGTCGTGTGTTATGAGGACTATTGTAGATCCGTTTTTGTTCAGGGCTTTAAGTATTGACATTATCTCGTCTCCGGACTTAGAGTCAAGATTTCCTGTGGGTTCATCGGCAAGTATAAGCTTTGGCTTGCTGGCAAGCGCCCTTGCAATAGCAACACGCTGCTGCTGTCCTCCGGAAAGCTCGCCGGGAGTATGGCTGACACGGTGGCTGAGTCCTACAGAATCGAGAGCCCGGGCGGACAGGGTCTTTCGTTCGGATTTTTTTATTCCGCGATAAATAAGAGGCAGCTCTACATTTTCAAGAGCTGTCATAGTCGGGATAAGATTGAAGCCCTGAAAAATAAAGCCTATAGTTGTATTTCGCAGGCGGGTCAGCTGTCTATTGCTCAGTCTCTCTACGTTTTTGCCGTCAAGCAGATATTCGCCGTCAGTCGGTGAGTCCAGACAGCCGAGTATATTCATCAGTGTAGATTTGCCGGAGCCGGATTTGCCGATGACAGAGACAAAGTCTCCCCTGTTGATAGTCAGATCTATATCGTGCAGAGCGTGTACGGTGTTATTCTTGCTGCTATAAATCTTATTGATTTTTGATAACCTTATAAGCTCGTTCAATTGCTACACTCCCGAAAAAAATATCAGCAGCAAAATGCCGCTGATATTATTGTGCGCGAATGTGCGTAGTTTATTATTCCGTTTTTTTATTTATCGAGTAAGAGCAGAAGTCCTTCATACAGCAGCGCTCACACTCGGGCGATCTTGCCTTGCATACGGCTCTGCCGTGCAGCACAAGCCTGTGGCAAAAATCGTTGGAGCACTCCGGCGGAAGCAGAGCGCGAAGAAGCTTTTCGATCTTTAATGCGTCCTTTGTGTTATGAAACCCGAGTCGGGACGTAAGCCTTATACAGTGTGTATCAACTACGACCGCAGGCTTTTTATAGATGTCGCCGACAACGAGATTTGCGGTTTTTCTGCCGACTCCCGGCAAACGCACAAGCTCCTCTATAGTATCGGGAACAGTGCCGCCGAAGTCGCTTATCAGCATACGGCACATATTAACTATGTCGCGCGCCTTTGTTTTATAGAGTCCGCAGGTACGGATATACTCCTCTACTTCGGCAATGTCGGCGCCGGCAAAATCGGCGGCGGTTCTGAACCTGTCAAACAAAGCCGGAGTGACCATATTCACACGCTTGTCGGTACACTGCGCTGCAAGGCGCGTAGCTATAAGAAGCTGCAACGGCTCTGTGTAGGTCAGAGAGCATACTGCGTCTGGGTATTCCTGCTCTAAGGCTTTTACGGCAAGCTCTGCCTTTTCTTTGTCGGTCATATTATTTTTCCTTTGTGGCAACTTCTTTCAGGATCATAGAGAGGAAATCGTCAATGCTCATACTGCCGAGATCGCCTTTCTTTCTTGAGCGTACGGATACAGTGCCGTTTTCTATCTCTTTGCTGCCGATAACGAGCATATAGGGTATTTTTTCCAGCTGTGCCTCGCGGATCTTGTAGCCGATCTTTTCGCTTCTTGTATCGGTCGTTACCCTGAGTCCGGCATTGTAAAGCTTTTGTTCTATTTCCTTACCCTGCTCGCTGAGATTCTCACTGATAGGAAGAACACGTACCTGCTCGGGAGCAAGCCACGTCGGCAGCGCCCCTGCAAAATGCTCCAGCATATATGCAAGAGTTCTTTCATAGCAGCCGAGCGAGGTTCTGTGTATGATATACGGCAGCTTTTTCTGACCGTCGGAATCAATGTAGTACATACCGTACTTCTCTGCAAGCAGCATATCTATCTGGATCGTTACGAGAGTATCCTCCTTGCCGAATACGTTCTTGTACTGTATGTCAAGCTTTGGTCCGTAGAAGGCTGCTTCGTCAATACCTATCTCATAGTCAAGACCTATATCGTCAAGTATCGTTTTCATAGCGGACTGAGCGGCTTCCCACTGCTCTGCAGTACCCTCGTATTTATTCTGGGGGTTAGCAGGATCCCACTGTGAGAAACGGAAGGTACAGTCCTCTAAAAGTCCTACTGTATCGAGGAAGTATTTAGCAAGCTCGAGACAGCCCTTGAACTCGTCCTCTAACTGGTCGGGACGGATAATATAGTGACCCTCGGAGATAGTGAACTGACGTACGCGGATAAGTCCGTGCATTTCGCCCGAGGCTTCGTTTCTGAAGAGCGTAGACGTCTCTGTCAGGCGCATAGGAAGGTCACGGTAGGAACGCTGTTTGTTCAGGAATACCTGATACTGGAAGGGGCATGTCATAGGTCTGAGTGCAAAGCATTCCTTCTGCTCGTCGTCGGGGTCGCCCATGATAAACATATTGTCGCGGTAATGATCCCAGTGTCCCGAGATCCTGTACAAGTCGCGCTTTGCGAAGTAGGGAGTTTTTGTGAGCATACAGCCCTTTGTTGCCTCTACGTCCTCGACCCATCTTTGCAGAAGCTGTACGACTCTGGCACCCTTGGGGAGGAGTATCGGCAGACCCTGACCGATATAGTCAACAGTCGTAAAGTATTCAAGCTCTCGTCCCAGCTTGTTGTGGTCACGGAGCTTT
>JAHKXX010000072.1 GCA_020627425.1 bacterium | reverse complement strand
CTTTGAGAAATGGTTATCATATCATTTTGCGACCTGCGAGCGTCAGGACTTGATCGGCGCTACTAATCATAGTCTGGATATTCTGAGGAAGCTGTGATAACAGTTTTTTCGTTGATGAGGTAAAAAATGCTTACAGTAATAATAGAGATATTTGTTTTATCCTGAAAAACTAACCGCCGACAATATGAAATACATTCTTTCAGTAAAAAACAATATCAGCTATATACTTTTTATAGAAGATTGTGTTATAATTACTGTAACTAATCATGCTGAGGTAAGTATTTATGATGATTGAAAAAATGAGCGTAAAGAATTTCAGAAAATTCAACGAACTGAATATAGAGCTTGCTCCACAGATGAATGTTATCGCAGGTAATAATGCGGCAGGTAAATCATCGATTTTAGAATCATTGGCTATTGGTGTGGGAAGTTTCTTTCTTGGTATTGAGGCTGTTCCGTCTCCAGGTATCAAGAAAACTGATGTAAGATATATTTCAAGAAACACAGGCTGCGTAACGGACAGACAGCCGCAGTTTCCGGTAACGATTCAGTGTGAGGGAGAAGTAAGTGGAAAAAAATCAACTATTTTTGAAATACCGGCGGCAAGCTGCAGACAGTAAAAATAATCTAAAATGTATTGATAATAATCAAAAAATATGTTAAAATAATATAGTTATTAACCAAGCATTTATCAGACCTATGATTATTTTCGCCATCAGGTTGTCTGAAAATCTTTGCGGATTTTGAAATTCTCCCAAAAGGGGTTGACAGAGCCATGCCAAGCCTGTATAATACGCCAGACATACATACAAACAGACAAACAGACAGGATAGTTGCGCCCATTTTCGATTATGAAAAATTAGTATTTCTATCGCACCTCATGAGAATATTATTCTCATGAGGTGCGATTTTTTAAAATGATTACATGGATAAATTGACCAAAAATATATGCATTTTTTATAATAAGTTACAAAAATGAAAAAATAATCCAAAATTTTCTTTTTCGTTCGGATAAACATACAGAAACGAAAAAGAAGGGAGGAAAAAATCAATGCCGGATACGGAAATTTTGCTTGCAGAATTATTCGGATATCAGTTGTTTGAGCAGGATAAAAGGCTGCAACTTATGACTGAGGATACACTTTGCAGATATGATGACGATGATATGATTTCCTTGAATGATCTTGAAGTTGCAGCAGGCGGAGTTTCTGATATCCCACCGGACATTGAAGGGGGGAAAAAAGAATGAACCTTTCTTTTTCGCCCGATCAGCTATATATAGAATACAAACCGATCGTTATGTCCTATATATCGGCAAGAGTAACCTGTAATGAGGATGCAGAGGATATTTGCGGAGATGTTTTTGTTAAGCTTTTCGGCTTGCTTGAAAGCTATGACGAAAAAAGAGCATCAGTCTCAACGCTTTTGTATAAGATTACGCACGATGCAGTAATTGACTATTACCGCTGCAAACGTGAACAAGATGAGCTTTCTGAGGATCATGCCGTTCTTCCCTCCTCAGAGGATATCATTATGGACAGGGAACGCGCAGATGAGCTTATCAAGGCTCTGTCAAAGCTGCCTCAGCAGCAGAGGGATATTCTGATACTTCGTTTTTATCGCGGATGGACTCTTGTTAAGATAGCCGAAGAGATGGGACTGTCCTATAATAAGGTCGTGAGCAGACAGAACAGCGCTTTTAAAGCCCTCAGAGAAATGCTCGGTAAATAATAATTTTGATATTAAGGAGTATTGTATGCAGTATACTCTTATGAACGGAGAACATGAGATACTTGAATTTGAAGTAAATGAATTTGATATGGTCGGAATAAAAAGGCTTTGTGACGGCTTTGATCATGCGCCGATACATTTCAGACGATATGCTTCAGGCTCGGAAATGCCGGATAATGTTTTACAGTCCTTTCTGAACAGCCGTATCATAAATATAGCCCGTCAGGATGCAAAGGATATTTTAAAAGCCGTCGGAGTGGATACTCCGCTGCAACTTTCTCTGCAGTCGCTCGGGCTCTCGCTTACGGATCATTACTGGTACCGCCCTTATGGCTCTGAGCTTAAATGGAAGGATGTAAGCTGCTTTGACAATGAATATGATACTTCCTTCGGTGAAGCGATACTCCGCAGGGATTATGATGCTCTGGCAAAGTCAGACCCGCTGACACCAGACAGTACCCTCGGCGGTATATCAAGGAAAGCATGGGTACGCATTGACGGTGCGCCGATGCTGCTGAAATCCGAGGCAGGTACAGCAAAATTCATTGAGCAGTCTGAGCTTCTTGCGGCAAGACTTACCGAAAGACTTCTTGATGAGAGTGACTATGTAAGCTATTCGAGCTGCGATTTTGGCGGTGAAAGCTACATCGCCTGCCGCGGAATGGTAAAAAGCGGCGAGGAATTTATTCCCGCCCAGCACATACTTGACCTTATGGGAAACAAGAATGTGAAAACCTTTGCTGTCATATCAAAGGACAGGGAGCTTCTGAACAGCTTTACGCAGACTCTTGAAAAATTAGGAGTTGAAAGGGTAACGGAATATTATGCCAAGCTGACATCAGCCTTCAATCTTTCGGTCGCAGGAGACTGTCATACAAACAACTTCGGCTTTATCCGTGATCTTGATACTATGAAGCTCAGATGTGCTCCGCTTTTTGACAGGGGAAGGTCATTTGGCAGCTTCGGACAGCCAATAGAAGACGGCAGCGTTACTGCCGCAAAATATGCGATAGAATCAACAACGACCGTATTTGTAATGATGCTTTTTCATTCATGCATAATTCATCCGGAATGGGATTTCGGGTGGTATGATCCGAAAAGGCTTGAGGGCTTTGAGGATGATATAGAGAGTATGATAAGCGTCTGTGAGGACATTCCCGGAAAATACATTGAAATGCTGAAAGCGGCGTTTCAGTATCAGCTTGATTATCTGAATAAGGCTGCGGGAAAAAATGAATCCACAGTTATATGATATTATCAATTTGTGAGAGGTTCCTATACAGGAAAAAAATATAAATAAATCAAAAGGAGAGTTTCATCATGAAAAAAGAAGAACTTGAAAAGTACGTAGGTGAGCTGTCACCCGAAATGCAGGAGAAGGCAAGACAGTGCAAGGATATGGGCGAGTTGAACGCCCTCCTTGCCGAAAACGAGGCGGAGCTGTCTGACGACGCTCTTGAAGCTGTATCGGGCGGATGCAGCCAGTCTGACCCGACGCTCGATCAGGGAGACAAGATGTCTGATATCTGCCCCGAATGCGGTCATAATCTTTATTACTGGGATATGTGCAGCAGTGAGAAAGGTTATGCCAATATCTGGCGTATGTACTGTAACAATCCCAATTGCAGCAGCTATAATAATGGTTTGTGGTGGGTGCCGGGTGGAAACGGCTTTGTGAGCCCGAAGCCCAAGAAGTATTAAGGCGGGTGACGAGCCGGCGCGGCTTATGAAGTCGAAAAGCCCCAACAGGGCGGGCACCGTGAAGTATTGATCCTGACCTGAAACAGAACGGAGGTTAAATAACTATGAAAAAAGAAGAACTTGAAAAGTATATCGGTGAGCTTTCACCCGAAATGCAGGAGAAAGCAAGAGCGTGCAAGGATATGGGCGAGCTGAACGCTCTGCTTGCGGAAAACGATGTGGAACTGTCTGACGACGCGCTCGAAGCTGTATCGGGCGGATGCAGCCTATCTTCGGATAAAATGGATATCGGTGATGCG
>JAHKXX010000071.1 GCA_020627425.1 bacterium | reverse complement strand
TTGCCTGATCCTTTATACCAAGCTTGTCGAGAGTATCCATAGCTATTTCGTTCATTTTAGAAAGGCTGTATTTATTATTAAAGAACAGCGGCAGCATAACATTCATTACAACGGTTTTGGTTTCTATCAAAGCATAGTCCTGAAGGACAAAGCCTATCTTCTCATTTCTCATATGAGCCGATTCCTTATCGCTCAGGCTTGCGGTATTTTTCCCGTCTATTATATACTCTCCGCTGTCATAATCGTCAAGCAAGCCGATTATATTCAGCAACGTAGATTTACCGGCACCCGACTTGCCTATTATCGCCACAAGCTCGCCGTCGTCTATATTCAGACTGACCCCACTTAGCGCCGCAAATTTCTCGGCTTTTCTGCCCTTCGATATTTTATAATACTTGTTTAACTCGTTGATTTTTATCATACTTACCTCTTCCTTGATCTATAGTTCTCTTTTGACCTTTATAATAGGTTCTCTTAAATACCTGTAAAAAAACGGAACCATTACGACAAACGAAAGCAATAATGCGGAAACCATAATTAAGAAATAATCTCCGATATTATAGCTTATCTTATATTCAAATGCAGCACTTAACAAATTATCCTTTAACAGCATATTCAGCAGCAATGATATTACACTGCTTATAAAGGTAAGAATGACCGACTCCAATACAACTATCTTTACTACTGACTTTTTTGACGCGCCTGTCATAGCGTAAATAATGTTTTCATATGTGTTTATATCAAAAATATATTTAAACAGGCTTCCGCACCCGATAACACACACTATATATAATATTACAGTCTCAATAATTTTCAATTTGATCCTGTTTATTTCATTTTTCAGCGTCATATCCGAAAGCGGCGTAGCTATATTTGCGCGGAAATCGTTTTTATCTATATAGTCGGAAATGTCATTCACAAGCTCTGCATTAACACTATCGGGTATTGTGTTTTTCAGTACCACGCTTAGTATTCCGACCTGCCTGAGCTGTTTAGTGCCGCTCTTTACCTCCTCTATATTATCGTATGTCCTGACTATGTTAATTTTTTCTACATCATAGCTTTCCAGAAACTCAAGCCCTGACATATCTATATCATACAGCTTTTCAAACTGAATGGAATAGGTCCTTTGACTTTCCGAGTTTTCCTGATATTTTTCTATAAGCTTCGGGACATTACACCAAAAGATAGAAAATATCAGTACGGAAATGCTAGTGCCTATAGCATAAAGCGTCATTAAAAAGGGTCGGCTTAAAAAGTCCTCCTTAATACGCATTAATGATAGCAAAAGATATTTCAATATGTATCACCGCCCGTTTATTGTCCTTTAAGAGTAATAAGATTCATACTTTTTCTTTTTATCATTATATATGGTATAAAGGCAGCAATGATAACATTCAGCAGCAGATAAGCCCATACGCTGAGATAGCTTATTACTCCGACATAATAGAAATTGCTGCTTACTATAAGTCCGTTTGTTACCGCGTAGGAGAACAATATTAAATAGACGGTAGAAATAAGTCCTGCAACAAAAGCGATAATAAGTATACCTATCAGAGAAAACAGAAAATTAGTCCTCTTTGTGCTGCCGAACATAAGGTACATATTGTATTCCCTTTGCTTTGATTTTACCATAAGGATAGAAAGTATCAAGAACATAACGGTTCCCGTAAGGATAAAAATGCCGTACTGCCCAAGAAGCCCTTTTGTTTGGGAAATAAAGGTATTCTCTCCTTGCTCAAGCATTTCATCACAGGGATCATAGCCGGGAAGGTCAAGGTCCTCGGCATCAGCGAAAAATGATTCATAGTATTTTCTGCATTCCTCTATCATGCTTTTCTGTGCATCGGGCTTATATACAACTATAGCCCGGGTAGGATTTCGATTTATCGTTTCACCGAACGCTTTCAGGGTTTTTTCCTCATTCAGGAAAAAAACCTTGTTTGAATAGGAAAGTCCCTTTGTAAAATCCCCGTTAAGATCCATTGTTTTATACGGGGCTGCTACCTTTCCGATGATATGTATTTTTTGTTTATTCTTGTTATAGTAGCTTACCTCTATATCATCACCGACATTTACATTTGCAAAATTCGGACCGCATACTACTGCATCGGGATATTCTCCGCTGCTTTCGGAGGAGCTGAACCATTGTCCGGATGACAGTGCATAAGGAAATCTTTTGTATGTATCAAGCTCGGCAAAATACATATCCGTTTCGGTATTTTTATATTTCATCGCTCCCATATCCTCAATTGTATAATAATAAACTGCGGATACGGCGGGGAATTTTTTTATTTTGTCATAGATGTTCTGGTCAAGGAGCTTTTTATACTGATCATTATATTGATCTGAATCCAATTCTTCCCATTCGCCCGATTCATCATTTTCCGAAGGCGCCGTTTCCAAAAAATATGAATCAAGATCACTATAAATAGATACCAAATCCGCGTTTTTTATGTCGTCGCCTTCGAAAAATTTCAGCGACTCCAGATTATATTCAAAGCTTGAGGTTATTTGTATGATAAATATACTTGCAGAAAGCATAACAATCAGGAGTAAAAATGTCTTTATTTTATTGCGGCTAAAAAATTGCCCGACCAGTATAAGTTTCTTTTTCATTATAATGCCCCTTAAGTTTTTAATTAAGTTTCATGATCTTAATTGGCGACTGCCTGTTTTGATTTTGCCAAGCAATCTGCCAATTAAGAATCAATCATTAGTATCTGTTTTTTAATTATTTACATTAATTTTGCCTATATAAATCAAATCGCCTGAATCATTATATCTTTTACCATAGCAATAGATTTTTGAGCACGAAGTATAGCCATTAGGTGCCGTTACCCAAGAAGATTCGATCCAACCTAAGGCATTTTTTTGTGTGCTGGCACCATCATATGTAACACGTTTATTTTGCTGTGTTGCTGTATTATAATGCAGAGTTGTCAGTGCTTTTCCTTTAAAACTACCGGGATGAAAGTGTGTAGCCGCTCTGCCGTTATGATAGGAATTGCCTGTTTGGAAATGTCCATCCATAAAATTAACAGGATAAAAATCACGATCCTGATCAAGAGAAGTAACATAATTACCAAGCACTGTAATAGAAGCTGCTTCGACTGCGTTTGCTGCAAACGCAAACACCGAAGCAAGAATCATAACTGACACGATACCTTTTCTTAATACATTCATTTTTGATTTCATTATCAATTCTCCTTGTATTTTTGTATTCTTAAAAAATATTTATAAAACACAAACCGTCTGTGTTACCGCTTGTGTTTTTTTAGTTTATACTTTGTTTTTATCGCCTTCCGTACACTTATTATTTCACAGTAAATCCATGGCTTTAACTGCTCATCTATTATACTCTCATATTTCTGTAATTTCAATAATTTTCACCTAAATTTGGTCACAAATATTCTTTGCTAAATTTTGTGAAATTATATAAAAATACTGATACATTTATCCGTTTTCCAATAAAAAATAATAAAAAACTACAATTCCCGTGCTTTCATTTATGGTAAAAGCACGGGAGTCATTTTGCTGTTTTTTTACTTTTCTTCCTGATCAGAATTAAGTATCCTGCCGTCCGATATTTCTATCTTTCTCTTGCACTGATCTGCTACTGTCGGGTCGTGGGTTATTATTATTATAGTCTTGCCCTCGTCGTTAAGGCTTCTGAAAAGTTCCATTATCTCCCCGCTCGTCTTTGTGTCAAGCGCACCCGTAGGCTCGTCCGCGAGGATAAAAGACGGGTCGTTGACTATTGCGCGCGCTATCGCTACACGCTGCTTTTGTCCGCCGGAGAGCTGGTTGACCCTTTTCTTTGCCTGAT
>JAHKXX010000070.1 GCA_020627425.1 bacterium | reverse complement strand
GCGGGGTTTATTGTCCCTCTCCTTCCGCGCCACAGCACACAGGGTGCTGCTTGACGCTGCCGGCGAGCCGCCGGGGGCGATTCGCGCACTGTAGTTCTCGTTACCGCCGACTTTCTTGGCACGCGTACGAGTCTGGTTTATTGTACGGTGCCGTCCGCGCCACGCGCCCGAAGGAAGTGCCCTTGGGGTACCGCACAGGGCGGCGCTTGACGCTGCTTTACAGTGACAATGAGTATTTCTGTTTACTCTTTTTTGTGTGCCGACAGAATGAAAGAATAATGAATAGAGATTAAAGAGAAAACAATAATGAATGTGAGAAATTCCATAAGACTCATTGTACTGCTTTTGGGAGACAATAGGTAGAGTGATAAGTATACTAATCTCCACTAAAATGTAGCGCTAAGCGGCGCCCTGAGCGCCGTGGCGCGGAATAAGAGGTATAATAAACCCAACTGGAGACGTTGCATTATAGTAGGCGGCAACAAGTATTTGCCACGCTGCGGCGTGCCGTGCACGCCCTTGCCGCCGTGCGGCAAGAGAGAGTTGACCGCGCAGGCACTGCGTAGTAACGTCGGGGGGAGGGGGGACATAAGATGTAATAGATATTTTAGTGATAATATGGGGTGGAAAAAATGGAGAATAAGGAAAAACAGCTTGTTATAGTTTCGTCGGTGACCTACGCTATGAAGGGTAAACAACTGCTCGGTAAATACGGTATAAGAGCAGAGGTGATAAAAACACCGAGGAATACGGCTGAAAAAAGCTGTACCTATAGCCTTCTTGTGTATAAAGATATTGACAGGGCGGAAAAAATACTCACTGATAACGGAATAAAGGTTCTGGGCAGGGCGCAGAGGAGGGGAGGAGTATGATCTATTTTGATAATTCCGCCACGACAAGTCCGAAGCCTATAGCAGTACGAAATGCCGTAGCTCTTGCTATGAGACTTGCTGCCAATCCCGGCAGAAGCGGACACAGCCTGTCGCTTGCAGCGTCCGAAAAGATATATAAGGCACGGGAGAATATAGCATCCTTCCTTAACTGCGACAAGCCCGAAAATGTTGTTTTTACACTCAACTGTACAACGGCACTTAATACCGTCCTCAGCGGCGTTCTGAACAGCGGCGATCATGTTGTTGTGTCCGAGCTGGAGCATAACTCGGTAATGCGTGTTCTCGAATATCTCGGCGATAAGGGGATCTCTTATACCGCGGCAAAGGTGTATCCGTGTGAGGATGACAGAACGGTAGACTCCTTTCGCAGGGCGATCAATAAAAAAACAAGGATGATAGTCTGTACACATGCTTCCAATGTATGGGGTATAAGACTTCCTGTAGAAAGGATCTCGGCTCTTGCACATGAATACGGGCTGCTCTTTACTCTTGACTGCGCCCAGAGTGCAGGCGTTATACCGATAGACGTATCAAACAACAGCTATGACTATATATGCGGAGCAGGACACAAGGGTCTGTATGGTCCTATGGGTACGGGTTTTCTTTTGATATGTACCGACGTTATACCGCGTCCGCTTACACTCGGCGGAACAGGCAGCGGCTCGGCTTCCTTTGTACAGCCCCCGGAGCTGCCGGACAGGCTTGAAAGCGGTACTCAGAATTTCAGCGGAATATGCGGCTTGTCTGCGGGTATTGACTATGTAAAAAAGCTGACAGTAGAAAAAATATCACGGCACGAGTTCGGGATCATCCGCAGGATCTACAGAGGTCTGTCCGAAAACCCGGAGGTAGAGCTGTATATGCCTGTGCCGACGCCAGAGTTTTTTGTACCGGTTTTGTCCTTTAATATCCGAGGCAGAGAATCAGAGGTCGTTGCCGAACAGCTGAACAAAAGAAATATAGCAGTCCGCGCAGGACTTCACTGCAGTCCTGCCGCACACAGAGCAGCAGGCACAGAGAACACCGGAGCCGTAAGAGTATCACCCTCTGTGTTTAACACAATGAATGACGCGGACAGACTTATTTGGGCTGTAAAAAATATTTAATATAAAAAACACAAAAAACGGTTGAATAAATCTTTTGTTATGCTAAAATATATATTAGATACGGCAGTATGCCTTCCTGTGAGGACGGGGAGGTATGCGCGCCTGAAAGCTTATCAGGAAGGGTAAAAAGGGGGAAATGATCTTGTGGGACGCTATCAGTACTGCCTATAACTGGTTTATAGCGCTGATGATGACATTCCGTGCTACAGATGTGCTCGACATAATGGTAGTTTCGTTTATTATATATAACCTCATAAAGATAGTCCGTGAAACAAGAGCAGAACAGCTTGTAAAGGGTATTATAATAATTCTGGTGGCATTTGCCATATCAACTATATTCAATCTGAAAATGCTTAACTATCTGTTTACCTCGTTTTTTCAGTTCTCGGTTCTTGCGGTGCTTATCGTTTTCCAGCCGGAGCTGAGAAGTGCGCTGGAGCATATAGGACGAAGCCGCATAGGAAAATACTGGACGAGTCTCTCCTCCGGCAATGGTGTGGAGGAGAACAGGGCAAAGCAAATAAGGCGCTGCATAAACTGTGTTGCAGAGGCAGCCGGAAACTTTCAGAAAACAAAGACGGGTGCGCTCATTGTTTTTGAGCGACAGACAAAGCTCGGCGATATAATAGACACCGGCACCATAGTCAACGCAGAGCCGTCGGTACCGTTTATCGGGAACGTGTTCTTCAACAAGGCGCCCCTTCACGACGGAGCTATGATAGTACGCGACGGTATGATATATGCAGCAGGCTGTATACTTCCGCTGACGAAGAACAACAGCAGTGTAAGCGTCGATCTTGGTACACGGCACCGCGCAGGTCTGGGAATAAGCGAGAACAGCGATGCGGTCATAGTTATCGTTTCGGAGGAAACGGGAAATATATCTATGGCAATAAACGGTGTACTTACCAGAAACTATACAAGGGAAACTCTTAACGCAACTCTTGATGAGCTGCTTGTGCCGAAGGTAACGGAAAAGGGAGAGAGGATACCGATACTGTCCGGCATAAAGAAGGGAAGAAAAAATGACAGAGAAAAACAGTAAATTGTCTATAGGCAAGCTTTTTTACAACGACAAGTTTGTAATGCTTTTTTCCATTCTGCTTGCCTTTGTTCTGTGGATAGTAGTGTCCACCACAAATCAGGAGTCGACTACATATACCGTTTCCGATATACCGATAACCCTGCCGGAGCTTACTAACGATCTGAAATTTTACGGCGCAGAGGGCAAGACGGTAGACGCAAAGATCTCCGGCAACGCGCTTGTCGTGACGGGCATTACAACATCTGACATACTTGTGACCGCCGCCGATATCAGCGAGATAACCCAGCCCGGAAACTATACTCTAAACCTTGTTCCGAAAAAGAACAGTGTAAAGACGGACTACAGCTTTGAGTCCACCGTTGTTCCGTCAACGCTCGATGTTTATGTAGACCGTTACGCGGAGAAAAAGATCAACATAACGGGGCGCATATCGGTAGACACTGAAGACGAATACGGTACATTGTCGCCCACGCTTTCACAGCAGACGGTAACGGTGACCGGCGCAGAAAAGGTAGTAAACAGCATAGCCTCGGTATATGCCGACTATACGAACAAAACAAAGCTCAGTGAAACAACGATAGTAAACGCAAGACTTGTTTTTTGTGATGCAAACGACAACGAGATAGACACTACCTATATTAGCAGTGATATATCTTCGGTAGACGTGACTATACCGGTCTACAAAAACAAGCAGGTAAGCGTTGTTCCCAGCTTTGTAAATATGCCCGACTCTACAGAGCTTGACTCGTCGCTTATAACGGTCGAGCCGTCCACGATAAAGCTTGCCGTTACAACGGGAGCAGCCGAGATCTCGTCTGTATCTACAGAACAGATAGATATGACGACTATTAACAAAACAAACAACAAGCTGACGGTCGAGCTTGTTATACCCTCGGGTTACCGTACTATTGACGGTACGACTACAGCGACAGTAACGATAGATACCTCCGGTATGATAGAGAAGAAGCTGAAAACAGGAAGGATAACCGTTATAAACAGCCGCGCGGATATGACGACCACGGTATCCACCCAGAATGTAGAGATAACTCTTATCGGACCCGCTGACGAGATAAACTCCATAACCTCGGCAAACATTACAGGTATAATTGATATGTCGGAGAAATCGGAGTTTGAAGGTACTGCCGAAATGCCGCTGATACTCACTTTGAACAGCAAATATTCCGGCTGTTGGTGTCTCGGTAATTATACTGCCTTTGTAACTGTCAGCGAAAAGCAGGAGTCGGCGCAGTCATCATCTTAGATTAATAAAGTATTAATACCAACAAAAAACGTCCCTCATCAAAGCGATGAGGGACGCACTTTTAAGCAGAAAATTATTTTTTCTTCATATATGCAGCCATAGCAAGACCTGCTCTTGCGCCGTCATAGACAGCCTTTGCTACCTGAAGCAGACCGCCGGTGCAGTCTCCTGCCGAATAGACGCCGGGGATATTGGTAGACATATTTTCATCAACTATTATTTTATTACCGTCAAGCTCTATGCCGACCTTTCTCGCAAGGTCGGTACTTCCTGCAACGCCGATAGCGACAAATATTCCGGCAGTGTTAAGCTCGGTGCCGTCATCAAATACGACCTTTTCGACCGTAGTACTGCCCTCTATAGCGGAGATCTTTTTGGTATTGAGTTCTACTCCCTGCGGCAGTGCTGCGGAGAATTCCTTGCCGTCGGTAAGTATGGTCACGCTTTTACTTGTTGCAGTGAGTACAGAAGCTTCATGAGAAGCATACTCTCCGTCGCCGACTACGCAGACATCCTTATTTCTGTAGAAGAACGCGTCGCACACCGCGCAATAGCTTACGCCCTTACCCTCAAAATCCTTTATACCGTTGATTTTTGCACTTTTTCTTGAGGAGCCTGTTGCTATAAGCAGTGAATCTGCTGTATATTCATTTTTATCCGTACCTATTACAGGTCTGAAATCATCGTCAAATGAAAGAGAAGTCACCTGTTCGTAAATAAACTCCACGCCGAGTCTTTTTGCGCCCTCTATACCGCTTTGATACAGCTCGCTGCCGCTTACCGGCTCGGCAAGTCCATAATAGTTTTCGATCTTTTCAGCCTTTGCAAGTGCGCCTACTCCGCCGGATATAACAGTGACGTCATAGTTACCCGCTCTTTTTATATAGAGTGCTGCCGATACTCCGGCAGGACCCGAACCGATTATTACAGCTTTTTTCATATCTTATCCTCCGTTTCTTTATTATCTTTCCCCCATTATAACCCGGAGCGCCTCCTCAGTCAACCCGGTGCCCTCGCGGCGGAGTGCCTCCGCGGTCGATTCGCGGCAGCGTGACGCTGCACCCAAATCCGCGCACTCGAGTCAGTATTACCCACCGACTTTGTTGGCACG
>JAHKXX010000069.1 GCA_020627425.1 bacterium | reverse complement strand
GGTACAATAAACCAGATCTGTACGCGTGCCAACAAGGCAGGCGGCAACACAAACTACAGTGCGCGAATCGGGTGCAGCGTCACGCTGCCGCAGGCACTGCGTGATTGACAAAAGAGGGATTTTAACATATACTAATTATAATGGGGCGAGGAGTACTGTATGTGTTTTAATTCTACAATACAAAGAGGAAGTGATCGTTTTGATTTGTGAAAATTGTTTGGCAGAGATACCCGGCGGCTCTGATTTTTGCATAATATGCGGCGCAAAAACAGGTGACGTTTTCCAAAATACGATAGTAAAAAAACCCGAAATGTCCGATAAGCATTTTTCTCTGGAGGATATAGCAAAACAGCAGGGCTTTGTCGCTAACGACTCGCCCGGTATGAGTGCAATAAGTATGGACGACGAGACTGACACACCCTATATGGAGCCTGATATGTGCTCGGAAACGGCTCTGCCGTCTCTTACAGCGGACGATAGCAACTTTTTCCGTGCAAACGGCTCTTTGCCGCCGCTTCAGGGAGCAGGCAGACTGAGTATGCAGGATATGCAGTCGCTGTCCGGAACGGGAATGCCGATGCGATCGGATAACGAGCTAAAGCTCGACGCGGATAGCTTTTCGGGGCTTTATGGGCAGTCGCAGGAGAATAATGACGAATGACTACAGGTACGAAAGCCCCGGATATTAACCGGGCTTTTCGTAACAGAGTTTTTTAAGAGAGGCTGAAACAGAAATGACAGTAATAGATCTGAGAAATATTTTTTCCGACAGAAGTATAGAGCTTGCGGATGTAACAAGATCGTTCATTTATTATGTCGAAGAAAAAAATCAGGACGGACATAACGATATATTCCTGCTGGAATATAACCGTTCAACAAGAAGAGAAAGGCTTGTAGCTAACTACTCTCTGGACGATCCTACTTTTGTGGAGCATATATTTGCGTTTGAAAAAACCATTATCATGGTGCTTGAGAACGGCTCTAACAGCCTGTGGCTTCTGGAAATAGACAAAAAAACCGGAGACGAGCTGAACAGAAGAAAAATAGTCTGCACGGGACTTTTCAGGAGTTGTCTTGCCCTTGACGGAGAGCATCTGCTGATATATATGTCTCCGGATGACGAAAATGCAGAGATGTTCAGAAAATATAAGGAGGTCACCGGGAGCGACTGCCTGTGTTATCTGTATGATCTGAAAACAAATCAGAAGCATTTTGTCCGCAGCAGAATACTTGCCCGACTCGGTATTGACGGTATCAGAGTAGCAAATATTCACGGGCAGAGATATGTAATACTGCTCGACCCCTTTGCCGATGAAGAGGTAAAGGAGCACTACTACCGCGAGCAACGCTGGATAAACGTGGATATAAGGGACAATATCTGGATCTGCAACCTTTACGATATGGTAACGGAAATAGAAAACGGCGCCGATGAGATAACCAAGAAAAGTATTGCCAGTGCGGATATAAAGGCTCTGGTTCGCTATATGGGTATCGGCGGCGATAAGATATATTTCCGCGCAAAGGAGTTTCGCGGCGGAACGGAAAAAATATGCAGCTATAATGCCTTTGTAAACACCATAGGCGAAGAATGTGACGTAGAGGAAAAGGCTGACGGCAGCAGACTGTATATAATCGACGAAAAGCCGTTCAAGACCTTCTCTGTAGAAAAAGACGGAGACAAGAGAAAGATTCGCGGAGTAGTCGGCAGCAGTGCAGACTTTGAGTATGATAAGTCTTTGGGAAAGCTTGTAACCTGTATCGACAACCGTTATGCAATTCTTCTGAAGGAAGAAAAAAACGCGGACGGAAAGGTATCCGGCTCGTATATAAACATATATGACTCAGGAACAAAGGCAGCCGAAAGGTATGACTGTAACTGCAGAATAGAGGGAAGCACCGTTGTGCTGTACTGATACCGGAGGAGGTAGTGCTCTATGGCTGACGCTCCGCTGCACAGCGGTCACAGAGAACGCGTAAAGGAAAAATACCTGAGAGACGGTCTTGAAGGCTTTGACGATCATCAGCTGCTGGAGCTGCTGCTGTTTTATGCGGTACCGAGAAAGGATACAAACGAGCTTGCTCACAGACTTATGAATAGTTTCGGATCGCTTTCGGCTGTGTTTGACGCACCGATAGATCTGCTGATAGAGTGTGGGCTAAGTAAAAACGCCGCAGTGCTTTTAAAGCTTCTACCTGATACGGCCTCGCGCTATCTTCGTGACAAGCACAGGGACTCTACGAAAATCATAAACGCATCAAACGCAGGCGAGCGCATTTTACCGTTTTTTGCAGCGACAAACGAAGAAAAGGTCTTGCTGCTGCTGATGGACGCAAAGGGCAGGGAGATTTTCTGCGGAATAATAAACGAAGGCTCTATATCTGCGTCCGAGGTAAACAACAGGAGGATAATACAGCTTGCTGTCAAGTATAATGCTAAATACGCGATAATCGCGCACAATCACCCCAGCGGCTTTGCAGTACCCTCTGATACCGATATACAGATAACAAAAATTATCAGTGATACCCTGTGTAACATAGGCGTAAAGCTTATAGACCATTTTATTGTCGCTGATATGGAATACTTTTCAATGCTCCGGGATAAGGAACTTAAGGAGATATTTACAGACGACTGACACAAAGGCTCAGTACCGCTTTAACGGCGGCACTGAGCCTTTGATTTATCTTAGCCCTTATTCGGGAAAAATTCTCCTGTAGGAAACTCTATGCTGTCAAATAGCTCACACGGGTCCTCCGAGGTGCTTACGCATTCCTTGTGCGGTATGCAGAAATCGTATACTGGTACCATCATCTGTACCTGACGCTCAAGCTGCACTATGGTAAACATTCCGATAGATGCGAGCACCTCTTTTTCGCTGTCGTCACCCGAAAATTCACCGCCGTATCTGCGAAGGATACAGTCCGGTATAGTAAACGGCGGCATCGGCGGACGCGAGCCGTGATCCACAAGCCTTGCCGACAAAGGTATAGGCTCGGCGACCTGTACTACTGCCCGAGGGCAGTTATCACTAATAACTGCTGTGCTGTCGTTATTGTCGCTTGTAAATACCCTTACTCCACCGTCACTGCCGAAAAGAACGGCTCTCTTGCCAAACACCGAAAGACCCTTTACCTGCATAGGCATAGCGCTCGGCGCCATGTACACATCTAAACATACGTCATAATAAAACGTCATATCCACGGCATAAAAGCCCTTGTGGAAGGGTACGGGCTGCAGACCCACATTTACATCGCTTACCCGGACGTCCCCGAGTCTGACGTTTATCGCCTTGTCTATCATACACTGTGCAGGCTTTGTAAGAAGCACGGGCAGATCCTCAAGACAGTCCTTGTCGCTGCAGGAATCGTATATTCTCGATGCGTTTATGCACACCGCCTCTTTGATCCTGTCGGGCTGACACTCGTCGCAGGCGCCGTAAATACTGTTTTCCGCCATTGCTATTCCTCCTTTATATCTATACACCACATAATATTCACACCTCAAAAAAATTGTTACACAGTCGTTCTTTGACTGTTGAAAGTTTGTGCTTTATGTGTTAGAATTATATACTGTAATAGTTTGGATCTACCCGGGGGGCAGAAGGTGTTCCCCCGAAAAAAGAAAGGAAGAATATATATGTGTGGATTGTGCGGCTTTACCGGCAGCATCAAGGACGGAAAAAAGGTTCTTGAAAATATGACAGATGTTATCACCCACCGCGGTCCCGACAGCTTTGGCTACTATACAGACGACAGTATTTCCATGGGCTTTCGCAGACTCAGTATCATAGACCTTGACAGCGGTCATCAGCCTATATATAACGAGGACAAAACTCTGGTGCTGATGTTTAACGGAGAAATATATAACTACAAGCAGCTTCGTGAGGAGCTTATCTCTCTCGGACATTCGTTTTCCACCCACACCGACTCCGAGGTACTCATACATTCCTTTGAGGAATGGGGCGAAAAAATGCTGAACCGTCTGCGCGGAATGTTCGGCTTTGCTATCTATAATATAAAGGACAAGTCAATATTCATAGCAAGGGACTTTTTCGGAATAAAGCCTATGCACTACGCCGTAATTGACGGAAATTTAGTATACGGCTCAGAGATAAAGAGCATACTTGAATATCCGGGCTATAAGAAAAAATTCAACTACAAGGCTCTGGACAACTATCTGTCCTTCCAGTATGTAGTTCCGCCGGAGACATTTTTTGAGGGTATTTATTGCCTTATGCCGGGTCATTTTATGTGGTTCCGTGACGGCAGGGTCACCACTACACGTTATTTTGAGCCGACCTTTAAGCCTGATCCGAAGCTGACGATAGACGAGGCTATAGACAAGATAGAGGACGTATTTGAAAACTCCGTAAACGCCCACAAGATAAGCGACGTTGAAGTAGGATGTTTTCTGTCAAGCGGCGTTGACTCAAGCTATGTATCAACATATTTTGCGGATCAGAAGACCTTTACCGTTGGCTTTGACTTTGGCGAAAGGTATAACGAGATAAGCTGGGCAGAGGGTCTGTCAAAGGAAATAGGCGTAGACCACCACACCCACCTGATAAAATCGGAGGAGTTCTGGTCTGCGGTACCGAAGGTACAGTATCATATGGATCAGCCGTTGGCGGATCCATCGTGCATCGCACTGTACTTCGTAACAAAGCTTGCAAGCGAATATGTCAAGGTAGCACTGTCCGGAGAGGGCGCCGACGAGCTGTTCGGCGGCTATACCGTGTATAACGAGCCTCATGTATTCAAGACCTATCAGAAAATAGTTCCTCAGAAGCTGCGCTATGCGCTTGCGCGCAGTGCAAAGAAGTGGCCGCATATAAAGGGCAGGGGCTATATAATGAGAGGAGCCCGAAAGACCGAGGATAAATTTATCGGAAATGCTTTTATGTATGATGATGAGGAAAAGAGAGCAATACTAAAGGACAACTCTATAGTTACCCGTCCTCAGGAGCTGTGCAAAAAATACTATGACAGGGTAAAAAACTACGACGAAGAAACAAAGATGCAGTATCTTGATATAAACCTGTGGATGGTCGGAGACATTCTGCTGAAGGCAGACAGAATGAGTATGGCAAACTCTCTCGAGGTAAGAGTTCCCTTCCTTGACAAGGAAGTGTTCGAGGTAGCAAGAACCATACCGACCAAGTACCGTATAGCACACGGCACCACAAAGTACGCTATGCGTCAGGCTGCACTTCGCCATCTGCCAAAGGCAACGGCAGAGAAAAAGAAGCTGGGCTTCCCCGTTCCGACGAGGGTATGGCTCAGAGACAAAAAATATTACGAGGTAGTAAAGACTGCCTTTACATCAGATACAGCAAAAAAATTCTTCAATACAGACCTTATCGTTTCGTACCTTGACGATCACTTCAATAATAAAGAGGACAACAGCCGCAAGGTATGGACAATATATGTATTTCTTCTTTGGTATGATATATTCTTTGGTGACGAAGAAAAGATTAACCGTCCCGAGGGCGTGACAGAGCCGAGCAACACTCTTTAACAAATAGCAGGCTTTAATTACCGTCGCGGACAAACGGCGGATAAAACAATATATTTATCACAAAGGAGGCAGGCTGTATGGCTGGCAAAGCAAAGGAAGCAAAAAAGAAGCTGAAACAAACCAAGTGGGAATTTATCGTCATCAACGCAGCGATGATAGCTCTCGGAATAACGATGCTCGCATTTACCGAAAACATAGAGAACATACTCTGTGTTGCTCTTGGTATCGGTATGTGCGTGTGGGGACTTGCAAAAATAATAACCTACTTTATATCCCGTCCCGAGGAAATTTTATCATCCTTTGGTATGGTACAAGGTGCAGCGCTTATAGGGTTCGGAATTTTCTTCCTGGTTTCTCCCCAGCTGTTCGCCGGTATAATCCGTATTTCAATTGCAATAATCATTATCGTTTCCGCAGTTGTAAAATTCCAGAATGCGTTTGACTGTATGAAGCTTGGATCACGTTTCTGGATCATAGAGCTTATCGCGGCTGTGCTTATGCTGACCTTCGGCATATTTGCTCTGCTGAAGCCCGGATTTATTGCAGATATGCTTATGCTGTTTATGGGTATATCGCTTATAGTCGGCAGCGCATGGGATATTATTGCCGTGCTCTTTATCAGCAGCAGCATAAAAAAGGGCAAAAAGAACAAGAAAGAAAAAATGATCGAAGCCAAGGTCGATGACAGTCCTGAGGCCATCGAAGAATAACAAAAAATAAAAAAGTCTTGGATCCCGCGGGCTCCAAGACTTTTTTCTACTGTCGCTTTCTTGCAAGCGAGGCAAGAAAGCCGAAGACTATGGCTGCTTCTATTCCTGCTGCACAGGCTGTCAGACCTCCGCTGAGAATACCGAGCCAGCCGTTCTCGGCTACGCCTTCCTCTACGCCCTTTGCAAGGGAATAGCCGAAGCCCGTCAGCGGAACCGTTGCTCCCGCACCGGCGAAATTCACAAGAGGCTCATACAGTCCTGCAGCCGTCAGCGCTACTCCGAGGGTAACGTAAAGCACAAGGATCCTTGCAGGAGTCAGTTTTGTGCGGTCTATCAGCACCTGTGCTGCGGCACACAGTGCGCCGCCTGTTAAAAATGCCCATAAATACTGCAACGCGATCTTCCTTTCGATAAGGCTCATTTTTCAGCCCGATACCACGGGCAGCCGTTTCATGATATGTCTTTTCCGGTTTTATCCGGGAAAAAATATTTTTTTCGATTACAGTTATTATTGGTAAAAAAAATTTAAATATACCGCAAAAATCGGCTTATTGACTATATTTTCGGTCAATATGCAAAAAGCTCCTCCGTGATTTGTGTATGTTTTCCATATTTATAGCTTTTAAAAATCTTTTTTATACTTGCATTTTTTGCGCAAATATCTTATAATTAATACACCGAGTGGTGAAAGGTGGAGAAGTGTGGGGTGAAAAACCATAAAAGTCCCGTAAAGACTCCGGGGTCCTTCACTACAGAGAATAGTCGCTTTTAAAAGTATCGCGGAGGCAAGTTATGCTGATAGGTTCATTTCAACATAATATCGACCAAAAGGGAAGGGTCATTATGCCTGCTAAGTTTCGTGAGGAGCTTGGCGATATTTTCTATGCGACAAGAGGAGTAGACTGCTCTATAAGCGTAATGTCACAAAAAGCATGGGACGCACTCGGAGCCAAGATCTGTGCGCTTCCTGCTGCACAGACAAAGGATCTGAAAAGATTTCTTTTTTCCAGTGCTGCCGAGCTTGTGCCGGATAAGCAGGGCAGGATACTTATTCCCCAGGTACTGCGCGATTATGCACAGCTCGACAGAGACGTTGTGATAATCGGTACAGGATCTATGGTGGAGATATGGGATCAGGACAGATGGAATAAGTATAACGAGGATATTTCCGACAGCCAGGTGCTCGAGGTTATGAATCTGTTCGAGCTTTGATACGTAGTATCTCTGTGTGGAGTAAAGAAATGTCTGAACTGAACTTTTCTCATATACCCGTTATACTTAACGAAACAATAAGCTCTCTTGATATAAAGCCCGACGGAGTATATCTTGACGGTACCGCAGGCGGCGGAGGACATTCCTCCGAAATACTCAAACGCCTTGTTTCAGGCAGGCTTATCTGTGTGGATCAGGATCCCGATGCTATACAGACGCTTCATTCCCGGTTTGACGGGTATAAAAACGTAACGATAATAAAATCAAATTTCAGTGAGATAGGCTCTATAGTAAATGAGTTGGGTCTTTCGGGACTTGACGGAGTGCTGCTCGATATAGGAGTATCCTCGCACCAGCTTGACACCGCAGAGCGTGGGTTTTCCTATCATACGGACGCACCGCTGGATATGCGTATGAGTCAGAGCGGTACTACTGCTCGTGATCTTGTAAATAGCCTTGAGTATAGCGAGTTGTGCCGTATACTTTTTAGCTACGGCGAGGAAAAGTTTGCAAAAAGCATAGCAAGAGCGATAGAGCGCGAAAGACAGATAAAACCAATAGAAACGACAGGGCAGCTTGCAGAAATAGTAAAAAGCGCTTATCCGCCGTCGAAGAGATTTGATAAGCACCCAGCCAGAAAAACCTTTCAGGCGCTGAGAATAGCCGTAAATGGTGAGCTTGACGTACTGAAAAAGGGACTTGACGGGGCGTTTGACGCCCTCAAGGTCGGCGGACGGCTGTCGGTTATCAGCTTTCATTCTCTTGAGGACAGAATAGTAAAGCAGAAAATGCAGTCGTGGTGTCAGGGCTGTACCTGCCCTAAGGATTTTCCCGTGTGTGTATGCGGAAAAAAGCCGAGAGCAAGGCTGGTGTACAGAAAGCCCGTTACGGCGAGTGAAGAAGAGTTAAGTAAAAATGCACGCAGCCGCAGTGCAAAGCTGAGATGCTGCGAAAAAATAGATCAGACATAAAACGGATTTTATAAGGAATTTCAACGAATATAGTTATGAGGAGGAGTCGTAGCCGTGAGTACAAAGGGAAACGAAGCTTACGATCTGTCCTTGTTTGAACCCGAACCGAAAAGGACGCGTAAAAAGGACAAAAAATCAAAAAAGAAAACACATACAAGGATGAAGGAGAGCAACCTGATACGCCTTAACCCCAGAAATATGAAGAAGGAGCACAGGAGAAAGAAAAATCCTGTCATAATAGTAGGAGTATGTCTGCTTACTCTTTTACTTACGGGCGTATGCATTACGATAGTACAAAGTAATGTTGTACTCAATGAGCTGAACGAGGATATAATAGAGGCGAACAATACGATAACTCAGCAGAACAACCTTGCGGCGCAGTACAGGATGAAGGTAGACAGCAGGCTGTCTGCAAGCGTCGTACAGAAGTACGCGGAAAACGAGCTGAAAATGACGCAGGCAAAGAATGCACAGAAAAAGTTCATCTCGCTCTCGGACGGGGACTACGGCGAGGTAATAAGAAACGACGGCTCGAAAAATGTACTTGAAACAGTAGCGGATGCGTTCCGCGGAATGTGGTCATAAACACCTCCGCTCTAAAATAAGTATATATATGTCAGGGTTGTATAAAAGAGGAGCTTCCGAAAAATATTCTCTCTTTTAATACAGCCCTTTTAGCTTTTTTGACTTAGGAACTGTTCATCAATAACTTTTAATTTCTGCTTGTCTGATTTGCCCTGTACTGCGTTACACTCCCTCGAAATACGAAAGTATTCCTTCGGTCGTGTGCCTTGTACAGAACAAATCATCCTAAGCATAAATTTTAAAATTTATTTCTTCACAGTTCCTTACAAGAGGACGAAAGGAAAGGGAATACGGTATGGCAAAAAGAGGCTCTGTCGCAAAAATGTGGCACAGATCCATAATATTGCTTGTGTTGATACTTGTGCTGGGCTTCGGCGTGGTAGCCGGCAGGCTTTTCTATCTGCAAACATATATGGCAGAGGATCTGCAGCAGCGCGCGGTCGAACAGCAGCTTGCGGATACTACCCTTTCTGCAAAGAGGGGCAGTATATACGACTGTAACGGCAACGTACTGGCTCAGAGCGTTACGGTCTGGAATATAGTTATGGCGCCTGCAAACCTGAAAACGGACAAGGCAAGAAATATTGTAGCCGACGGTCTGTCAAAAATACTCGAGGTAGACCGCGAGACCGTTTACAAACAGACAAAGGAAAAGAATTTTTACTCCGTTGTTAAAAGAAAGGTAGAAACCACCGTAAAAAACAAGGTGGTAAAGTTTGCGTCTGATATTTATAAAGAATACGGTATCTCCGGTGTTATAAGCACTATAGAGGATTACAGAAGATATTATACCCACGACAACTTTGCGGCTGATGTGCTTGGCTTTGTCGGTGCGGACGGTCAGGGACTTGCCGGTATAGAATATCAGTATGACGATTATCTGAGGGGCAAGGAGGGCAGACTTATCGTTGCTACCAATGCCCTTGGAAAAGAGCTTCCCTACCAGTATGAGCAAAAGGTAGACGCCACCGACGGCTACAACGTAACTCTGACTATCGACGAAAACATTCAGTCTGTTATGGAAAAATATGTTCGTCAGACCATTAACGAGTTTAACGTAGCAAATCGCGGCTGCGCTATTATGATGAACGTAAAGACCGGAGCTATACTCGGCTTTGCGTGCGAAGGCTCCTTTAACCCGAACGAGCCGTTTAAGATAGCAGACGAAACAGCCCGCAAGGCGATAGAAAAGCTGCCCGAGAGCGAGCAGGAGGCAGCTACCGTAGAGGCGCAGGAGAAGCAGTGGAGAAACAAGGGCGTAAGCGATACCTATGTCCCCGGCTCTGTATTCAAAATGTGTACCGCTTCTGCAGTACTGTCAGAGGGACTCATAGACGACAAGACCACCTTCCACTGCGAAGGCTCCTATGCACCGTATGAGGGAGCAGACTATATCACCTGTTGGGACTCATCCGGACACGGTACGCAGAATATAACACAGGCGCTTTGCAATTCCTGTAACCCTGCATTTATGCAGATGGGCTTTATGCTCGGACGCGAAAAGTTTTATGATTATTATGTGGGCTTCGGTATGTCCGAGCCTACCGGTATAGATCTGCCGGGTGAGAGCAGCGATATCTGGTTCAACAACGGCGGAGTAAACGGTATGCAGCTTATGGATCTTGCGGTTGCTTCCTTCGGACAGAACTTCAAGATAACCCCCATACAGATGCTCTCTGCCTGTGCCGCCATAGCAAACGGCGGACAACTGATGCAGCCCTATGTCGCGTCACAAATATCCGACAGCGAGGGCAACGTGGTAAAAACAACGGAGCCTGTCAAAAAGCGTCAGGCTATATCAAAAGAGGTAGCCGCAAGGGTATGCGCTATGCTCGAGGAAAACGTAGTCAGCGGCGGCGGTACCAACGGCTATATAGCCGGCTATCGCATAGGTGCAAAGACAGGTACCTCACAGAAAATAGTTGACGAAAACGGTGAAAAAACCAATGACTATATAGCGTCCTTCTGCGGTATAGCTCCGTGCGACGATCCCGAGATAGCCCTGCTGTGCTATTTTGATACACCGGATCCGGATATAAACTATTACGGCTCTGCCGTAGCAGGACCGTGCTTCAGAAATATTCTCAGCGAGGTACTGCCCTACCTCGGAATAGAAAAGGTATATACGGGCGAAGAGACCGAAAACTCCGATACGGTAACAGGCTCTTATATGGATATGAAGATCTCCGAGGCTTCAAAGCAGATAAGCAACTCGGGACTTCAGTATGTGAAAGTGGGCGACGGCGATACCGTAACAGCCCAGAACCCGACGGCATATACCACTATACCAAAGGGCGGTACGGTGGTGCTGTATACAGACTCATCAAGCAAAAAAATGTCGGTCGTTCCCGACTTCTCCGATTGTACAATGTCAGAGGCAAATGCTCTTGCCATAGAACACAACCTGAACCTGCGTATAGTAGGTTCTCAGAACGAGGCAAGCGCTTATGCAAAATCTCAGGATCTGAGTGCCGGATCACAGGTAGAGCAGTATTCGGTGGTTACCGTTACCTTTAACCAGGACGACGCTATACTGTAAAAAAAACAGAGGTGTAAAAAGTGACAAACAGAATAAAAACCGTGCGAAGCCCGCGGCTTATATTGATCTGCTGTAAAAATGCAGAGAGGCTTATACAGATAGTGTCTGACATACTTAACTACTGCAAATACAATACCTGTATAGAGGACTTTTCCAAAAATACGGATTTTATCCTTACTTCAAAAAGCTCTCTGCCACAGCTGCCACAGGGAGTCGTGAAGCATACCGTAGTGTTTGACGAATACTCGGGTATAAAAAGAGCTGATGTAGAGGGCTATAAAAACGGGGTCACAAGCTATGAAAACGCAGACCGTCTGTTCGGCGGTGACGAGGGAATCGTTACTACCTATTCAAGGGACAATTATTCGGCAGACGTTACCTGCCGCAATATTTCAAAAAACGGCGATGGGACGACCTCGTTTGATATAATAAACGACGGTATCCTTCTTCGCGTGCAGATAGATGACAGTAAGTATATGGTAGATGAGGTACTCAGGTGTATGGCTGTTTTTGCGGCTACGGGAGTGCCGCTTGCAGCGGCAGTGGAATACTTCAAGGACTGAACCTATACGGGGCTTTTGAGACAGCGCTCAGAATATTCAGGAGGTAAATTATGACAGGAATGTGGACTATAATATCGGCGGTAGCAGGCTTTGCCATATCCGCAGTGCTCGGGATATGGCTTATACCGTTTCTGCACAAGCTGAATTTCGGGCAGACGATACTGGAGATAGGACCCAAGTGGCACAAGGGTAAACAGGGTACGCCGACTATGGGTGGCTTTATGTTCATAGCCGGAAGCATAGTGTCGGCATTTGTATGCGTTTTACTTTATAATGTTTTTACGGCAGATCAGTTAAAGCCCGCGCTCTGGAGCGTAAAAATATATGCAGGTCTTGTTATGGCGCTGGGCTTTGGTGCTGTCGGCTTTATAGATGACTATATAAAGGTCGTGAAAAAAAGAAATCTCGGACTTACTGCCGCTCAGAAGCTTCTGCTGCAGTTTGCCGTTGCAGTAGCCTATCTTGTTACGCTCGCCCTGTTCGGCGATGATACAAAGACCTACATACCCTTTGCAGGCTCTGTAGAGCTTTCTATATTCTATTATCCCATATCTGCTATATTTATAGTCGGTATTGTAAACGCCGTAAACCTGACGGACGGTATTGACGGTCTTGACGGCTCTGTGACCTTCTTTGGTTCTATATTCCTTATGCTTATATCAAGCTTCAGCGGTATGATGGGCGCGTCCGTTATGTCCGCAGCACTTGCAGGCAGCTGTCTGGGCTTCCTTATCTGGAACTTCCACCCGGCAAAGGTTTTTATGGGTGATACAGGCTCGCTGTTTCTCGGCGGATTTATCTGTGCTATAGCGTTCGCTATAGACAGCCCCGTGCTGCTTATACTTGTAGGACTTGTATATTTGCTCGAGATGTTCTCGGTTATTCTTCAGGTGCTTTACTTCAAGGCTACTCACGGAAAACGCCTTTTCAAGATGAGCCCCATTCATCATCATTTCGAGATGTGCGGCTGGTCAGAGGTAAAGATAGTGATAGTATTCAGCGTGTTTACCGCTCTGTGCAGCGCACTCGCACTTATTCTCGTTATTCTTTCGCCACAGCAGATTACATTCAGGGTATGATCCGCTTTATGATTACAGGGAAGGGAAGTGTCCTTTTTGCGACTTGATTCATCACCGGCACGAAAATTGCCTCCGAGGGAAGATGCCCCTGCCCCGGTGACGCCGATAAGGAGCAGTCCGGACAGAAAATTTGCAGGCGCAGTAAAAAACAGGCTAAAGCTGTTTTCCATAAGACTGGGACTGGATATGACGTTTTTGTTTCTGGTCATACTGCTTGTTATAATCGGACTTGTTATGATGTTTTCCGCCTCGTATCCTTCGGCGCTTGAATATACCGGAAACAGCTATACCTATCTTCTGAGACAGGGAATGTTTGCCGTAGTAGGCATTGTGCTCATGATCGTCCTGTCCTATTTTGATTATCACTATCTTCACAAGCTTGCATTTCCGCTGCTTATTGTTGCAATGGTAATGCTTGTCATTGTTTTGTTTATGCCCGGAGTAAACGGTGTACACCGCTGGATACCGCTCGGATTTTTTGATATACAGGCGTCCGAGGTACTGAAGTTTGCCGTGGTTCTTTTTTTGGCTCACTGGGCGTCGAACAATTTCAGATCAATGGATACATTTCGTTACGGAGTATTGCCTGCGATCATAATATTTATACCGTCGGCTGTGCTTCTGTATTTTGAGCCTCACTATTCGGGTATAGTAATTGTCGCTCTGCTGATGGTCGTTATGTTGTTTGTCGGCGGAGTAAAGATAAGATATTTTGTAATAGCCGGCGGCGGCGTAGGGGCACTGGTCTTGTTGCTTGCGGTAACAGGCAAGCTGGGATATGCTATGGAGCGTCTTGACGGCTGGGGTCAGGCACTTACCTTTGTAAATAAAGACCTGTGGGACAAGACCTATCAGACCAGAAACTCACTCTACGCTATCGGCTCCGGAGGTATCTGGGGTCAGGGACTGGGACAGTCCAGACAAAAGTATCTGTATATTCCCGAGGTACAAAACGACTTTGTATTCTCGGTGGTTTGTGAAGAGATGGGCTTTATAGGCGCGCTGATAATACTTTGTATCTTTGCCCTGCTCGTGTGGAGAGGTATAACCCTTTCTATGCGTTCCAAGGACAAATTCGGCACGCTGCTCGGTATAGGACTGACTTCACAGGTAGGACTACAGGTAATACTCAACATAATGGTTATTACCGACTGGTTGCCGAATACAGGTATCAGCCTGCCGTTTTTCAGCTACGGAGGCTCTTCGCTGATAATGCTTTTAGCACAGATGGGTATAATCCTGTCTATTTCACGAACGGCAAATCTTGAAAAATCATAGAGGGTGTTTTTTATGAAAATCTTGTTTGCAGGCGGCGGCACCGCAGGTCATATAAACCCTGCTCTTGCTATAGCCGACTATGTGGTGAGACGCCAGCCCGACGCAAAGATCCTTTTTGTTGGCAATAAGGGCGGTATGGAGGAAAGACTTGTTCCACAGGCAGGCTTTGACTTCAAGACAATATCCGTACAGGGCTTCAAAAGAAAGATAAGCTTCAGCGGTATCAAGGAAAATATAGTTACCGTAAGAAAGGCGATAAGCGCCGGTAAGGAATCAAAAAAGATAATAAAGGAATTCGGACCCGATATTTGCGTCGGTACGGGCGGCTATGTCAGCGGACCCGTGCTGCGTGCTGCTGCACAGCTCGGTATTCCTACAATAATACACGAGCAGAACGCTTTTCCGGGAGTAACAAATAAAATGCTGGCAAAAAACGCCAAAAGAGTAATGCTCGCTATGCCGGCGGCAAGAGAACATTTTAAGGGAAATTATAATTTTGTCGAGACCGGTAACCCCGTAAGATACGAGGTATTAAACGAAGAAAAGCAGGACGCAAGAAAAAAGCTGGGGCTTGACAGCCGCCCCGTGATACTGTCCTTCGGCGGCAGCCTCGGTGCAAGAAAAATAAACGAAAGCCTTGCCGATATAATAGCACGCAGTGCAAAGGACGGCAAATATCAGCATATCCACGCGTACGGACAGTACAGCAAATGGTTCCCGGGAATGCTCGAGGACAAGGGCGTTGACCTGTCACAGGCAAAAAACCTTGATATAAGAGAATATATAAACGATATGCCCGTGTGCCTTGCGGCAGCCGATCTGGTCATAGCAAGGGCAGGAGCAATCACTCTCAGCGAGATCGAGGTACAGGGCAAGCCTTCTATACTCATACCCTCTCCGAATGTTGCAGAGAATCACCAGTATCACAACGCTATGTCTCTTGTAAACAGAGAGGCTGCTGCTATAATAGAGGAAAAGGATCTTACCCCCGAGGTACTGACAGAGCTTATAGACAGTCTTGCGGGTGATCCGGAAAAACTGAGGGTCTATTCCGAGAACGCGGCAGCAATGGGTGTGCGGGACTCGACAAAGAGGATCTATTCCGTTATAATTGATGTTATAGCGTCATCAAAGACAAGCTGAAAAAACTACCATCAAAAAAGGGGAAAGAGGAATGGGAAAGAATATTCCGCGAAAATACCCCACCGGAAAGGGCGGTGTAAACGGCAGTATGCCGCCCCGTAAAAAGGGGAATAATAATATTAACCGCCCGAAAAAGACGGTATCATCAGACTCTGTGCCGAGACAGCAGAAATACAAAAGCGCCGGATCTTCATTGTCACAGGCACCTGTACACTCAGGAAAGAAGCTCCGGGAAAAGCCTGTAACAAAGCTGGCAGCCGCCGAAAACAAAAGCAGCAAAGCTACGCAGCAGAGCACAAAGCCGGCTGCTCCCTCCGGGCGCAGCATCAGCGGAAAGAGAAGGAGAGCCGAATATAAAAACAAAAGGCTTGATCTGGAGAACACAGAGCAGAGAGAAAAAAGAGCAAAGGCAGACGCCGAGAGCGAAGCCGAGAGCGTTCTTACCAGACCCGAAAAGGAGTCAAAGGATTATATAAAGCCGCTTGCTCCGGCAAAGGCTCCTCAAAGTGAGCAAAGGCGCAAGCTGAAAAGAATACTGTTCTATGCGGTAAGTATTCTTGTGCTTGTTTCGGTGTGCTGTATATTGTCGCTTACGGTGTTCTTTAAGATAGACGCTATAGAGGTAGAGGGAAAAACAAGATATTCTGCCGATTCGATCGTGGCTGCCTGTATGATAGATAAGGGGGACAACCTTATTCTCTGCCGCACCTCTCCCGGAGAAAAGAACATAGAAAAGAGCTTCCCCTATGTAGAGAAGGCAAGTATACATAAAAAGCTTTTTAACAAGATAGTTATCAGCATAGAGGAAGCAGAGCCTACGTCTATAGTTGAGTCCGGCGGAAAGTATTATGTTCTTTCGAAGTCCGGAAAGATAATAGAAATAGATGATGAAAAGAAATATAACGTGCCGACGGTTCTCGGCGCAAGGCTGAAGGATGCCAAGCTTTCCTCTGCGATCACCTTCAAGGACGTGAATATCCAAAAATACATTGATTCCATTATTGCCTCCCTGAAGGAAAACAATATAAAAAATATCGAAACAGTCGATATTTCGAGTATGTCAAATATAAAGCTCATAAGGAAAAACGGCTTTACCATAATCCTCGGAGATCCCGATAATATAGATTACAAGCTGAAAACGGCAGGCTATATTATGAAGGAAAATGTGCCGGATACTGATGTGGGCAGGCTTGATGTCTCGCTTGCAAGTCCCGGAGGCGGAAAATCCTACTACAAGTCGGAAAAGGAGCAGTCAAAGCCAAAGGAAAGCTCACAGGCAGAGCCGTCAAAGACCCCACAGTCCTCAGAGCAAAGCACCTCTCCTTCGGAGGAAAACACCGGGAACACAGAAAATACCGAAAATACAGAAAATACAGAAAACACCGAGGAAACCTACACGGATGATACGTACACCGAGGACACATATAACGAGGATACGTATACTGACGATGATACGTACACTGAGGATACATATACAGAGGACACCTATACTGACGATGATACGTACACTGATGATACCTATACAGAGGACACATATACTGATGATGATACGTATACCGAGGATACCTACACTGAGGACACGTATACCGAGGACACATACACCGAGGATACCTATACTGAGGATACTTATACCGAGTAATGTGTTTCCGGTCGCTCTTTGTTAGATTGTACAAAAAATAGGTTAAAAACATCATACAATAAACTAAGAATGATAAATATACAGGAAATATTTTTTTGTGTATTGAATTTTTTGCCCGAAAGTGGTAAATTAATAATAGTTATGTAAGAATATGAATGGTATTGTGCTGTCCTCGCGTCAGGCAGGGATCATAATGCACAAAACGTAAATTTTGAAGGGAGTATTACAATGCCTTACGAATTTGAAAATGAGATCGATAACGTAGTTCATATAAAGGTAGTAGGAGTCGGCGGCGGCGGCGGAAACGCTATAGACCGAATGGTAGAGTATGTTTCCGGAGTAGAGTTTATCTCCATTAATACCGACCAGCAGGCTCTCAGCCGCTCAAAGGCTACACAGAAGGTACAGATAGGTGAAAAGATAACGCACGGCAAGGGCGCAGGCTCCAAGCCCGAAATAGGTCAGAAGGCTGCCGAGGAGAGCCGCGATATGATCGCAGAGCTTCTTCAGGATACCGATATGGTATTCATCACCGCAGGTATGGGCGGCGGCACAGGTACCGGCGCTGCTCCGATAGTTGCCGAGGTAGCCAAGGAGATGGGAATACTTACCGTCGGTATAGTTACCACTCCCTTCCTCTTTGAGGGTAAACGCAGAATGGCACAGGCTGAGGAGGGTATCACTAACCTGAAGCAGCACGTCGATTCGCTTATAGTTATCCCGAACGAAAGACTTAAAAACATCAGCGAGGAGAAGATAACTCTCCAGAATGCATTCTATGCAGCAGACGAGGTACTTCGTCAGGGCGTACAGAGCATTACGGATCTTATCGTAATTCCCGGTCTTGTTAACCTTGACTTCGCAGACGTGACCTCTGTTATGAAGGACGCCGGCTATGCTCTTATGGGCGTCGGTGTAGCCTCCGGTAAGGACAAGGCAAGAATTGCAGCTCAGAATGCTATCTCCAGCCCCCTGCTCGGTACATCTATACAGGGCGCAAAGGGTCTTATCGTAAACATAAAAGCAAGCCCCGATATAGGACTTGACGAAATACAGGAAGCTTCTACAATGATCTCCGAGCAGGCAGACGAGAACGCCATTATCATATGGGGTGCCGCTCTTGACGAGGAGATGGAGGACGCTATAAACGTAATAGTTATAGCTACGGGCTTCCCAACGACCGACAGCTATTCTATAATCAAAAAGGACGACAGAAAGCCCTCGTCTTTCCAGTACGGTACACAGTCCCGTCCCGAGCCTACACGCTTCGGCACGGTAACAAGACCTCAGGACAGACCGGAGCGCACCGAGCGTCCGACTTACGGTTCGCCGTACAGCAGCCGTCCGTCACAGTCGCAGCAAAGCTCACACTCAGCGTCAAGCTCTCAGCAGCCAGTATTTCCTAACGCAAATACGACTGTTCCGCAGCAGAAGCCGCGTACTCAGCAGAGCAAGCCTGCACCGAAAAACAATGACTCTGACGACAGCTTTATGGATATAATGTCAATACTCAACAACAATAAATAACTGACTAAAGCCTGCCGTATTCGACAGGCTTTAATTGTATATCCAATATCAACAGTTTAAGAAAACACAAAAGTTTCGCCCGCCTTTACAAAGGCGGCGCAGTGCCTGCGCTGTCAATTCGCGCACTGTAATTTGTGTTACCGCCAACCTTCTTGGCACGCGTACAAGTTTGGTTTATTGTCACTCTTAAGAAAACATAAAAGTTTCGCCCGCCTTTACAAAGGCGGCAGAGTCCAGAGACAGAGTCTCTGGTCGCGCTCCGCAGAGCGCGAAACTCTTTTTGCCTAATCCCTCCGCAAGGGGTGAATCAAAAAACAGTCCGGTGGACTGTTTTTTGAGAGGGGAAGCCCTGGGACAGAGGGCTTCCCCTTGTAGCGGTCGGTAAACAATCTGCCTCGCTGCCGTAAGGCAGCGAAGTTGAAACACTAAGTTGACGCCATTGCCATATAGAGGAGATCCCTCTCCCAGAGCCAGATAGTCAGAATAATATACAAAATATGTCATTTTTGCCAAATAATAAGGCTTTCTGTTTTATATTCCGCCTTATTACTGCTTGACATTTGGAAGATAATGTATTATTATAACAGACAGGCTGACTTTACAGCTTTGTTTGTTATGCACATCAGAGCCTTCCCGGACAAAGACGGGCGGCGTTTAGATTACATTTACATCGTAACGAGGAGTGTATCGTTTTGGAGAAAATTGTTATTAACGGCGGCAACAAGCTGCACGGCACCGTACAGATAAGCGGAGCCAAGAACGCGGCTGTTGCGATAATTCCGGGCGTAATACTTTCTGACGGCATTTGCCGTATTGATAATATACCTAATATAAGAGATGTAAACCTTATGGCGACTATTCTTCACCAGATGGGCGCAAAGGTAAACCGTATAAATAAATCCTCACTCGAGATAGACCCAACCTATATACGCGAGCCTGTAGCAACCTGCGACCTTGTCAGGCATATGAGAGCCTCAAGCTATCTTATGGGGGCACTTCTCGGAAAGTTTTCCAGAGCAGAGGTAGCGCTGCCCGGCGGCTGTGATTTCGGAGTCCGTCCGCTTGACCAGCATCTGAAGGGTTTCGGCATTCTTGGAGCGGAACACAGCGTTTCCGGCGGTGTGATCACCGTAGAGGCAGAAAAGCTTGTAGGCGGACATGTTTATCTTGACGTTGTGTCAGTGGGAGCTACGATAAATATTATGCTCGCAGCGGCAAGGGCAGAGGGTAAGACCGTGATCGAAAATGCAGCCAAGGAGCCGCACATAGTAGATCTCGCAAACTTCCTCAACTCTATGGGCGCCGAGATAAGAGGCGCCGGTACGGACGTTATAAAAATAAACGGAGTAAAGCGCCTGAGCGGTACTGTTTACTCTATAATTCCCGATCAGATCGAGGCAGGTACATATATGGTAGCTGCCGCGGCCACGGGTGGAGATGTAATAGTACAGAACGTCATTACGAAGCACCTTGAGTCCATTACCGCAAAGCTTCGCGAGATGGGCGTACAGGTAGACGAATATGAGGACAGCGTTCGCATAAGACGCACGGGGACGCTTCGCCGCTGTAACGTAAAGACCCAGCCTCACCCGGGCTTCCCCACGGATATGCAGCCCCAGATAGCGGCTCTGCTGTCTATTGCTTCGGGTACCAGCATCGTAAACGAGGCTGTGTGGGATAACCGTTTTCGCTATGTAGACGAACTAAAGCGTATGGGCGCCGCTATATCGGTAGACGGAAAAATAGCTGTTATCGAGGGCGTAGAGGAGCTGAACGGCGCTCCCGTAAAGGCTACCGACCTTCGCGCAGGCGCTGCTATGATAATTGCCGCACTGTCCGCAAGGGGAACCACCCAGATAGAGGATATACAGCATATAGAACGCGGCTATGAGGAAGTAGTCGAGAAGTTCGCTGCGCTAGGCGCAGATATAAGACGGGTCTACTCCAATGACTCCGTGATCCATTCGGCATAAATAGTAACAGAGGGACGTGAAAGCGCTCCCTCTTTTTGCAATTGAAGGGAAAGATACTATTGACAAGACTTTGTCCGCTGTTCAGCGGAAGCTCCGGCAACAGCTATTATCTGTCCTCCGGCTCGGACGGCATACTTATAGACGCAGGCAGAAGCTGCAAGCAGATAGTTGCCGCTCTGAATGACAACGATATAGATATAAATACGATAAGGGCGGTTTTTATTACTCACGAGCATACCGACCATATAAAGGGTCTGCGCGTGCTTGCGTCAAAATACGGACTGAAGGTATATGCATCTCCCGGTACGATAGAAAGCCTGATACAAAAGGGAGAGCTGAGCGATAAGGTAGATATAGAGCCTATAACAAAGGACGGTATAGAGCTTGACAGTATGAAAATAACTCCGTTCTCCATATCCCACGACTGTGCCGAGGGCTACGGCTACCTTTGTGTTGACTCATCGGGACGAAAGACCTCCTTCGTTACGGATACGGGCGTTCTGACAGAAGAGATAAAAAATGCCGTTACCGCTTCGGATACGATAGTGCTCGAATCAAACCACGACTCCGGTATGCTGAAATTCGGGCCCTACCCCTTTGTGCTGAAGAGAAGAATTATGTCCGAGCTGGGACACCTGTCAAATGAGGTGTGCGCCGAGGAATGTGTGCGCCTTGTAAGCAGCGGCACAACAAGAATTGTGCTGGCACATCTCAGCCGCGAGAACAACATACCGAGTCTTGCTATGCAGACCTCTCTCGGCGCGCTTACGCAGTCCGGGATGAAACAGGATATTGACTACATACTGAAGGTCGCTCCCGTAGAAAACCACGAGGGCGCAATAATATATTGAGGAGAACTATGCTGACAATAAAAATAATATGCGTAGGAAAGCTAAAAGAAAAATACTGGCGTGAGGCTATAGAGGAATACTCCAAACGGCTTCACGCCTTTTGCAGCTTTTCCGTAGCAGAAGCGGCGGAGGAAAAAATAAGCGACAAGCCAAATAGTTCCGATATAGACAGAACAATAGACAGGGAGGGCGCACGCATAGCAGAGCTTATCCCAAAGGGTGCATATGTAGTTTCTATGTGTATAGAAGGAAGAAAGCTTTCGTCAACGGATCTTGCACAGGTGCTCGAAAATACGGCGCTGGACGGAAAAAGCACAGTGGCGTTTATTATAGGCGGCTCTTTCGGTCTGTCAGAGACGGTGAAGAAAATGTCCGACCTGAGACTTTCTATGTCGGATATGACATTCCCGCACCAGCTTGCAAGGGTAATGCTGTGCGAACAGATATATAGGGCGTTTCAAATAAACAGCGGAGGAAAATATCATAAATAATTACAATTTTTTCTAACACAAATATGCAGAATTGCCAGAGAATGAATATTTATGTTGTACAAAGTGACAAATTTTTAAAAATCCTGAATTATGCTTTTATAATTTTGTGCAATATGATATAATGTAGATAATGAATTTTATCTATAGGAGGAATCATTAATTATGTATTATTTGGGTATAGACCTCGGCGGCACAAATATTGTTGCAGGTGTTGTTGACGGAGACGGAAAAATCGTTGTAAAGGCAAGCTGTAAGACAAATGCTCCCCGTACACCCGAGGAGATATGCGACGATATGGCAGCCGTAGCATTGAAGGCTCTCGAGAGTGCAGGACTGCAGAAGTCAGATATAAAATATCTCGGTATAGGCGCTCCGGGTGCAGTAAACAGCGAAACAGGTATAATCGAGTATACAAACAACTTTAATTTCCATAATTGGGAAATAAAGAAAATGATGGAGGAGCGCACGGGCGTAAAGGTCTATGTAGAGAACGACGCCAATGCAGCTGCTTACGGTGAGTATTGTGTCGGCGCTGCAAAGGACGCAAACGATGCAGTAATGATAACACTCGGCACCGGTGTCGGCGGCGGTATAATAATCGACGGTATGATCTACAGCGGCTCCAACTATGCAGGCGCAGAGGTAGGACATATGGTTATACAGCACGGCGGACGTCTTTGCACCTGCGGCAGACGCGGCTGCTGGGAGGCATATTCCTCTGCAACAGGACTTATCAATATGACAAAAGAGGCTTGCTCCATACAGCAGGCACCGCAGTATCTGATGTATCAGATGATAGAGGGCGATCTTTCAAGGATCGACGGAAAAACACCCTTTGAAGCTGCAAAGAAGGGCTGTCCGCTGGCTCAGTCGGTTATAACGATGTATCTTGACTATCTTGCATGCGGTCTTACCAACATTATCAACATATTCCAGCCGGAGATACTCTGTGTAGGCGGCGGAATCAGCCACGAGGGCGACTACATACTTGTTCCCGTTATCGAGAAGATAGAGAAGGAAAGATACACAAGACACAACACTCGCCAGACAAAGATCTGTCTTGCAGAGCTTGGAAATGATGCCGGTCTTATCGGAGCTGCTTTCCTCGGAAAATAAAATTATTTAAAGCTGCTGCTTTATCTATGATATGACCCCCAAAAGTTGGTTTCACTCTGACTTTCGGGGGCATTTTTATTAAAAATTACTGAAGACTGAAAACTTAAGACTGAAAAATGAATAATGATAGTGTGAACTCGTGTCAGACTTGCCGCACTGTTTTTTGGAGACAATGAATAGAGTAGATAAATATACTACCACCATTATAAAGTAGCGCTAAGCGCCGCCCTGTGCGGTACCCCAAGGGCACTTCCTTCGGGCGCGTGGCGCGAAATGAGAGGTATAATAAACCAAGCTCGTACGCGTGCCAACAAAGTCGGTGGGTAATACTGACTCGAGTGCGCGGATTTGGGTGCAGCGTCACGCTGCCGCGAATTGACAGCGGAGGCACTCCGCCGGTTGATTTTTGGAGAGAAATTTAGTATTATATGATAGGTAGATTATTTATGAGGGAAGAGTATGAGCAGAGAGGCTGCCCGGGGAAGTGATGAAATGATAAAGCATATTTTAAAAACAGCTTTGTGTATAGGAGCAATACCGGCTGTGGTGTGCGCTTCGGCGTGCAGAAATGTAAATGTTTTTACAGGCTCTGAATTAGAGTCTACAGTGCACAGCAGCGTTTCTTCAGAGCAATCAGAGGAAATATCTGTCGTTTCTGTCCTTACAGAGGAGGAGAGACGGGAGATCGCAATAGATAAAATAGACGGTTTTGATAAAAAGTTCTTTGTAAAAAAGCTTGATACAGGATTGCTGGAGGCTTTTGCGTCTATTTACGAAGGGGTAAAGACAAATAACCCCGATATAAAGTTTGAGTTCAGTATAAGCAGCCTTGATCTTGATAAGCTGATGTATCTTGTCAATTATGACTCTCCCGAGCTTTTTGCCCTCAGCGGAAGCTATGTCCCGAAGTATACCGATGAGGAGCATTCAAGGGTCAGCGGAGTTTATATGACGTTTATTGAAACAGTCACGGGAGATAAAAAGTATAAAATCGCACTCGACAGGGAAATCGAAAAAATAAAAAAAGCTGTAAAGGATAAAACCGATTACGAAAAAGAAAAATATGTATATGACTATATTTTTAATAATACAGTATATAACGAGGGCTATATAACGGCAGGCTCCGTTTACGGAGTTCTTGTGGAGCATAAGGGTCGGTGTGAAGGACTTTGTAAGACCTTTGCACTGCTGATGAGAGAGCTTGGAGTTGAATGTATGTGTGTGTGCGGTACTCCGAAGTGGTCAACAGACTCTATGTTTTCGGGTCACTCGTGGAACATAATTAAAATTGACGGTGAATACTATAATCTTGACCTGACTCTTGATAATCTGCCTCAGGATAAGGAGGGCGAAAAAGCAGGCTCTATGTCTGAAATGTATTGTTTCTTCAACGTGGACGATAAGGCTCTCTCTGAGACTCACGAGCTTGATCAGACATTCATTGACTTTGGCGCTCCCAAATGTACCGGTACAGCTTATAATTATCATACGAAAAACGGACTTGTTATAAAAAAGACTGATGATGTCAAGGGAGATTTTCTTGATCTTCTGACAGAGCATTTTGACGGAGAGGTTTTGGCGCCGCTTTCGGTTCGGTTTGAAAATAAGGATAATTTTGACGAGCTGATAGATAACAAGGATGATTATTTTCAGGAGCTTCTGACTAATGATGAGGCGATAAGCTATGATTATTCTACATACTACAGTACTTTGTCAAAGGTAATAGTATCCGAGATAAAACAAAAAAACTAAAAAGGAGGATAAGCCTTGAAAACAAAAATATCTATATCAAGAATGGGTACCCGTGGCAGTGCCGCGCTAATAATAATCGGTTTGCTGCTGCTTGCTGCCGGAATAGTGCTTTTTATAAATTCAACGAGGCTGCCTCCCGATGCTGCCGAGTGTAAGGCGGTCATCACCGGTTTTGTCGAGGACGAAGAGAACCGTGTCCAATCAAAAACAACTGTTGTAAGCTTTACTGCGGAGGGTAAAAGGTATGACGGAGTAGAGCTTGGTCAGTACCAAAGCTCCTGGAAAGAGGGCGATGTAATAGACGTGCTTTACAGCCGCCATGACCCGACAAAGATATGGACGCGCAGCACGGAGTACGGCGGTCCTGTTTTTATGGTTTTGTCGCTGCCGTTTTTGGGCATAGGCATATACAAGATAATACAGTTCGCAAGAATAAAAGTAAAAAAACGGCGCTCGGAAAATGACTCTGACGATGACGACGATGATGTAAAACTTACCGAGGAAACGGAGAAGAAGTTCAAACGCTCTACCGTTATAATCCCTCTGTCCGCAGGAGTTCCGCTGACGCTTATCGGAATTTTTCTGTTTTCACTGGAGCTGCCGATGATAGTACCGATAATAATCACCGTGCTTGGCTCTGCTGCATTAATAGCCGGGATAATATCCCTTATCAACTATTTCAAAAACTACTACGAGAAATAACAAAAAACAGCCTTGTAAAGCTTTTGCCTTACAGGGCTGTGTTTTTGTTTTGATTCTTATTTAAAAACGACCTTGTCTGCGATATCGGCGTATTTTTCCCGGTCGCTCTCTCTGTAGCAGATAACGGCTTCTATATAGCCGTCCTTTACTATTCTTATTTTTTCACACACGGCTGCGGTGTTTTTTTCTTTGTCGGTTTTTGTTGTCGTACAAATAATATCACCGTTTTTGTCTTTTTTTACGGACTTTATTTCCTTGTCGGCTTTAAAATACTCTACAAGAGCGTCCGCGTCAAGCTCTTTTACGGTGTCGTCCTTTATTTTTTGCAGCATCAGTGTGGCGGTGCCGTCGGAGGTCTGCATATATATGCCGTTTTTCGGAGTGTACTCTGTGCATATCATATTGAAGTCCGCCGGAAACGTCATGGTAGTGCCGAAGTCCTTTGAGCTGAAGCGTATTTCCGTAGAGCTGACCCTTTCGGTATTTTCCGGCAGAATATCGGAGTATTCGGGCTGTCTGCTGCTTTCCTGCTTTGGTGCTTCACTTACCTGTGACTGCACTTCAGAAGAGCTTACCGATGACGGTTGCTTCGCACCTGCACAAGAGCACAGAGTCAGTACAGCCAGTGTTGCCGTGATTATTGCTGCTGATTTTTTTATGAGCATTTTTACACCACCTATCTCTCTACCCCTCCATTATACACCTGACCCCTCCATTTTTCAAGTGCAGTACCCCCGGGCGGAGTGCCTCCGCAGTCGACTCTCTCTTGCCGCACGGCGGCAAGGTCGTGCACGGCACGCCGCAGCGTGGCAAATCATTGTTACCGCCTACTATAATGCACCGTCTCGAGTCTTTTTATTGTCCCTCTCAGTCCGCGTCACGGCGCTCAGGGCGCCGCTTAGCGCTACTTTATAGTAGAGGCGAGTATATTTTTC
>JAHKXX010000068.1 GCA_020627425.1 bacterium | reverse complement strand
GTAAAACAGGTAGGACTTCTCGGCGGAGACATATCGCCGTTTGTGCCTGCGTGTGTTCATGATGAAATACTTAACAGAATCAGACAAAGGAGCGGATCAAGATGAAAATGGATATGCTTATAGACGAGCTTCAGGAGATAGTTGACGCAGCGTTTACGCTGCCGCTCAGCGGAGGCAAGACCGTCGTAAACACCGAACGAATAAAGGAAATAATAGACGAAATGCGTTCAAATCTTCCGCAGGAGTTAAGACAGGCAAAGAGTATTGCCGCAGACAGGGCAAACATTATTGCCAGATCCAAGGAAGAGGCAGAGCAAATAGTACAGCAGGCTGAGGAGCGCGCAAAGGTGATAACCTCTGAGAGCGAAATAGTAAGAATGGCTCAGAAAAAAGCAGAGGAAATAATATTTAATGCAAATAACGAGTCCGTAAAGATAAAGGCGGCTACAAACGCATATATAGACGATATTATGAAAAAGTCCGACGAGCAGCTGTCGGAAAATCTCGCAAACCTGAAAAAGACAAGACAAAGTCTGAAGGCACTTCAGCAAAAGGGCGGCAGGTCTGCAAAGAAGTAAAATACAGACTTCAGACCACCGAATAGACAACGCCGTAAGCGGCGCCGGTCTGTACGGTGGTTTTTGCTTAGGGGTATACGATGAAAAAAAGTTTATCAGCTGTTTTATATGTTGTTTTTTTTGCTGTTGCTGCGTTTGTTATCATTACCAGTGTTTCACTGCTTTTTGACGGCAAACGGGACAGTGTTGACATAACCGCCGAGGAAGAGCTGAGTGCCGGAGATTTCAGAAGCCTTGACAGATCTATTATCGACAACAATCCGGACTATGAGCCGATAAAAATAAACAAGGGATATAATGCCCTTGAAAACGAAACAAAAAAATATCTGTACAACGAGATCTCGCGCTGTGTGTACAGCCTTTCGTCAGAAAAGGATCAGAACAACAGATACAGGACCTCGCGAATAGAAATAAAGGATAATAAAATGACGGAGTTTGATATAAAGGAGTGTATAAACGCATACCTTTATGATAACCCCGAGGTGTTCTGGATAGAAAACCTGTACGGCTATGCCTATACCGACAAAAACACCATAATCGAGTTTTATTCCCATCTCTCCACATCTGAGTGCGAGGCATATATCACAAATCTGAATGAAAGAATACGCGAAATACTCAGCAAGGCACAGTCTGCAAAAAACGATTACCAAAAGGAAAAGCTGATACATGATGAGCTGCTTAGTGGTTGCAGCTATAAAACCGGTATAACCGGCTCCGGTGACGGCTGGGAGTATTTTACTACCTATGGTGCCCTTGTAAACGGCGAGGCTGTGTGCGAGGGCTACGCTAAGTCTATGCAACTTCTGTTGACTCAGGCGGGACTGGAGTGTACTACTGTTCGCGGCATAGGCGACGGTACGGCTCATCTCTGGAATTATGTAAGGCTTGACGGCAAGTGGTACCACCTTGACCCGACATGGGACGATAACAATAGCGAGGTGACTCACGAGTATTTCAATATGTCTACCGAGCAGGCGGAGCGTACCCATACAATAAGCGAAAATGTACAGAGCCTTGCGCAGAAGCAGACCGATGGGGAGCAGATAGACAGCGGATCCGACTATAATTTTTTTATAGCGGAATGTGACTCGAGGAATATGAATTATTATTATGTCGAGGGTATCCTGATTGATACTTTTGATAAAAAGACCGACAAGACCGTTGTGGACGCTATGGTAAGAGCGGCAAAAAACGGCACTATGATAGTTCCCATCCGGTTTGGCGGCAGCAAAAGCTTTGATGAGTATATGAACGATATGTTTTATGACAAGCCGTTTAAGTTTTACTTTTATGCAGACCAGGCGAACAAGCAGCTTGACAAGTCGCAAGAGATAAGCAAGGACAGCATCTCGGTGATGAAAAACTCTGAGGATAAGACGCTGAGGATAAGGATGAATTACTCCTCGGCGCAATAATAGAAAAATACCCTTACGTCATAGGCGTAGGGGTATTTTTAAGTTGGCTTCATTGCTTTTTGGGAGTCTTTTCTCTTGTTATACCGAGAATATAATCGGCGGATACGCCGAAAAATTTTACATACTTTACAAGCATTTCATATGGCGGCTCGTTTCTGCCCGTTTCCCAGTTGGATATGGTACGCTGCGAGGTATAAAAAATTCTTGCAAGCTCCCCTTGGGTGAGTCCCTTGTCTTTTCTCAGCTCAGAGAGTATTTCATTGTATTGCATATTATCTCCAAATGTGTTTTAATAGATATGTTCTCTGTTTGGTATCGGGGCGGCAGTCGGAAAAGCATCACGGCGTGCCCGACCGAATTATTTGACTTGATATTTATATTATAGTCAGCCCGTTTTGAAGTATCAGAGCCTAAGAACAAAAAGGGCTAAAACATTTTTACCGTTTTTGCCAAATAATGAGAACAGTAACAATGATCAGATCGGAGTGTAAAAATATGGATATACAGGTTCTGGAGCACAGGCTTACCGTATGCAAGGTAAAGAGCTTTGACAGAGACCTTCTCAATACCGACAGCTTCTGCTTTACCGCGTCAACCGGAGAGGAAAACTCTCTTGTGTGTCTTACGGAAAAGACTCCCCGGGAAACAATAGCACGCGAGGACGGGTGGCGCGCACTTAAGCTATGCGGTCAGCTTGACTTCTCTCTTATAGGTATACTTGCCCGTATAGCAGAGCTGCTTGCAGAGAAGGGTATAAGTATTTTTGCCCTTTCTACATATAACACGGACTATATACTTATAAAAGAAGACAAGCTATCAGCCGGGGCGCAGGTTCTCAGTGATAACGGCTACAATATACTCCCGGGTGGACAGGTGTGAAAATGTGAAGAAGAATAATATAATAAGCGTAATAGTGGTCTGCTCCGGTATGTCTGACAGACCGGTATACAAGTCTCATACGCCCCTCGGTCTTGCACAAAAGCCGTTTATGAACAGCCTCGTACGATACTGCCGCACAGGCGTTATCCGACTGCGCCGCGACATAGACCCCTCTCTCTCTCTTCCGCTGATGTTCGGCAGCTTTGAGAGCATAAGAACTCTCGGCAGGGCAGGTTTTCTGGCGTTTTGTCATGAAATAGATATGAGGGACAGGGACGTATATCTTTCCGCAACGCCAGTAAAAACAGACGGCCGCAGGCGTCTTGTACCGGTATGCGGCCTTTGTGGCAAGGAAGAAAAAATATACAGATATTTGTTTGATCGGCTAAGCTCTCCCGTTTTCAGATTCTCCCTTGGATCCGACGGGGAGGCGCTGCTGATCTGGACAAACGGAGAGGAATATACAACTACTGTACAAAAGCCATATGATGTATTTAACGAGGAGCTTTATTCTCCCGGCTCTGCTTCGGGACTCGATATGCCGATAATAAGCCTTATGAACAGGAGCAGAGAGCTGCTGTCCTCCGAAAAGCTTCGCTCTCAGCCCTTTGCACAGGGTGTAATTCTGCCGGATATGCTTTTGCTGTGGGGGAGAGGAACAGTACCAAGGGGAAAACCGTTCGAGCGGTACAGGGGCAGCGACCTTGTGTGCGACAGTGAATACGCGTGCGGCGTCGGTAAATGCCTCGGCTTTAACGTCTGCAAAAATAATTTCAGAGAGCTTGCGGAATGTGCAAAAAGCCTTCTGAAAACCGGCAGCCGCCGGATAATAATCCACACGGAGCTTTGTGACCGGGCGTCCTTTGCAGGAACTCCAAAGGACAAGCAGGACAGTATAAGCGAGATAGACGAACACCTCATAAAGCCGGTTTTTGATGCACTGAGTGACAGCAAGGAGGACTTTACCTTTGCTCTAACCTCTGACCACAGTACCCTTGTGGGGAAAAATGTAATAGTACGCGACCCCGTACCGTTTATGACCTATGACAGTACAAAAAATATAAACGATCCCTCCCGGAGGGTGTTTGATGAGATCACCTGTGTAAAAAAGCTGATAAAGTAAAAAACCAAGACGAAAGAGAGAAGCATCTCTTCTTCGTCCTGGTTTTTTTCACAAGGGACTAAAAAGATATTACTACGGGCGCGGGACGGGACTTGAACTCCCGAAAAAAATAGCGACCGCCGGGAGCGGATGCGCGATCCGACCCCGGCGGCACGCCGGTTATTGTTGTGAATGTATTTGCAGCTACATAGATTCTCTGTAGTTGCCTAGGAAGGAAAAGTCGCCAAGCTCCTCCGACAAAGCACACAGCAGCTGAAGCGTGCTTCTGTCCTTTGCGTTGCCCTGAAAATCAAGGTAGAACATATATTCAAAGGACGAGCCGAATATCGGGCGGCTCTCCAGCTTTGTCAGGTTCAGTCCGAGAAGGGCAAACCTGCCGAGTATATCATACAGCGAGCCGGTTTTGTGCGGCAGTGTAAAGCAAAGGCATATTTTTTCCGCATCGGGTGTTATGTACAGAGGCTTTGATATGATTATAAATCTTGTGGTATTGCTCGGGTTGTTTTGAAAGCCCCGTTTTATTATGTGCAGTCCGTATTTCTCCGCGGCGTCCTCGGAGCATATTGCAGCTATACTGTCGCTGCTGCTTTCGGACACCATTTTTGCTGCTGCTGCGGTGCTGATATAGCTTTCCGCCGAAATGCTCCTGTTTGCCCTGAAAAAGTGTGAGCACTGTGACAGAGCCTGTTGGTGGGAGTATATTTTTTTGATCGACGACATGTCTGTGTTTTTTGCCGCTGCAAGCACATGGTTTATCGGAATATCGACCGCGCGGGCTACATAGAAACGGTATTTCAGCATCAGGTCATAGACATCTATTACCGAGCCTGCCGAACTGTTTTCTATAGGTATAACTCCGAACTCGGCTGCACCGTTCTGAACAGCCTCGAACACCTCCTGAAACGAAGGATAGAAGTCCGGCGTCGTATTCGGAAATACTATTCCCGTTGCTTTGCTTGCGTAGGATCCATCTGCGCCGAAGCAGGCTACCCGTACGCTGTCTGACAGAAACGGAGCCTCGTCCCTTGCACAGAGTATTTCGTTTTTTATTTTCTGACCGCTGCCCAGCATATTGTGCTGGATAGAGCGGCTTATTCCCATTAGAGAGGAATAAAGCTGTCGGGCACATTTTCCGTATTCACCGGCTGATGACTCGACTTTTTCGAGTATAGCCTCCTCGCGCTCTGCGTTAAACACCGGAAGTCCGTTCTCAAGCTTATATTCCGCTACTCTTTTAGAGCAGTCCATTCTCTTTACAAACAACTGTAAAAGCTGCTCGTCTATGCTGTCTATTTCGTCTCTGATAGGTTTAAGACTCATGACATCTCGCCTCCGATATAAGATTTATCACAGCTATTGCAGCCGCGGCCTCTATCACAGGAACAGCCCTGACTACTATGCACGGATCGTGTCTGCCGTGTATGTCAAGCACAGCCTGTTTTTTCTCCGACAGATCTACAGAGTTTTGTTCCATAGATATTGACGGAGTAGGTTTTATGGCTGCCCTGAAAATTATCGGCATACCGCTGCTTATACCGCCGAGTATACCCCCGTGGTTGTTGGTCTTTGTTTTTACCCTGTCACCGTCATAGTAAAACTCGTCGTTATTCTGACTTCCGCGCATTTTTGCAGCGTCAAAGCCGGCGCCGAACTCTATCCCCTTTACCGCCGGGATACCGAATACTATTGACGATATTACGTTTTCTATTCCGTAAAACATAGGCGAGCCTATTCCTCCGGGCATACCCTTAACAGCGCACTCTATGGTACCGCCTATACTGTCGCCGTTCTGTCTGCAATCCTCTATCAGAGCGCGCATGGGCTCTTCCGTTTTTTGGTCTATAAGTCCAAAGGTGCTGCTGCTGAGTCTTTCTATCAGCTCGTCGTCAATACTGCACGGGTCAAAGCGGCTGTCCTCTATATCTCCGACAGAGGAAATATGCGCTGCAATTTTTATGCCCTTTTTTTCGAGTATCTGTCTGCACACAGCTCCTGCAAACACAAGCGGAGCCGTAAGTCTGCCCGAGAAATGACCGCCGCCCCGGATATCGCTAAAGCCGTTATACCTTAAAAAGGCGGTGTAATCAGCGTGGGCAGGACGCGGAACAGACATTATATTTTTGTAGTCACCGGATCTGGTATTTGTATTCTCTATTACAGCACACAGAGGAGCGCCTGTAGTAGTATCGTCAAGCATACCCGAGAGCACTTTCGGGATATCCTTTTCCAGTCTGGGAGTAGCAGCCCTGTCCTTTCCGGGGGCGCGTCTGGACATTTGCAGATATACGCCCTGCATATCTATTTTTTGTCCCGCCGGCAGCCCGTCTATTACTACACCTATAGCAGGACCGTGACTTTCTCCGAATATAGAGATCTTTACGCCTTCACCCCAGCTTGACATCTGTAACACCTCCGAGCTTCATAAAATCCTCAAAGAACGAGGGATAGGATTTATTTATACTTTCTCTGTCGCTTATGGTAATATCTCCGTCACAAGCGCACGCGGCAACTGCAAACGACATAACTATGCGGTGGTCGTTACAGCCGCTTACCATACCGCCGTGAAGCCTTTTGACGCCGGTTATAATGAGTCCGTCCTCAGTTTCTTTTATATCCGCACCAAGCTCAGACAAACCCTTCTGCATAGCAAGCAGTCTGTCGCTTTCCTTTATACGAAGTCTTTGTGCGTTTCTGATAGTTGTTGTTCCCTCGCACAGGGCGCATACAACGCACAGAGCAGGTATCATATCGGGTATATCGGACGCGTCTATATCGACAGCATTAAGTCTGTTTTTTGTAATGGTAAAGCTTCCGTCGTCTGAATACGTTATATCTGCGCCTATTTTTTTATATATATCAATACATGCCTTATCGCCCTGCTGTGATCTCATATTCAGGTTATCTATAGTTATACTGCCCCCGAGTGCCGCCGCAGTCATAAAGAATGCAGCCTGTGACCAATCTCCCTCGATAGTATAGCTTCTCGGAGTATATTTTTGATTTCCTTTTATATAGTAGCCGTTTTCGTTTTCGGAAACAGTGACGCCGAAATCACGCATTATACCGACAGTCATAGCTATATAGCTTTTTGACTGAAGCGGAGTGGTAATAATTATTTCGCTGTCCTCTTCTATCAGCGCCAGTGAAAGCAGCAGTCCTGTTACAAACTGAGAACTGACGTTACCGGGTATACTATAGGTACCTCCCCCGAGTCTGCCCGAAACAGTCAGCGGCAGACCGCCTTCTGTTTTGCACAAAGCTCCGTGCTTTGGCAGTTCTTCGAGATATATTCCGACAGGTCTTTGCGGCAGTCTGCCGTGACCGACAAATTCCGCTTCTACACCGCCGACAGCCGCCGCAGGTATTAAAAATCGCAGAGTAGATCCGCTTTCTCCGCAGTCGAGAACGGCTTTTTTTACAGTCAGAGTATTTGTGCCGTCAACATACAGAGTTTTATCTTTATATTCAATTTCTGCTCCGAGTTTTTTCATACAGTTTATTGTTGCAGATATATCGTCAGACAGTTCCACAGGCGAGAGTATGCTTTTTCCCTTTGCAAGCGAGGCGCAAATAATAGCCCTATGCGCAGCGCTTTTAGACGGCGGAACGCTCAATCTCCCACCGAGCGTACACGGTTTCACTACAATATCACTCATTTTTCCACTTCCTTCTCTACACAATAATCCTTATAAATAATACCACGCACTCCCCCCCGCCGTCAAGCGCAGTGCCTGCGCGGTCAATCCGCGGCGCAGTGCCTGCGCTGTCAACACGCGTACTATAGTTTTTGTTACCGCCTACTTTCTTGGCACGCGTACAGGCTTGGTTTATTGTCCCTCTCAGTCCGCGTCACGCCGCTCAGGGCGGCGCTCGTGCTACCTTTGTTTGGAGACAAGTGTGCTTGTCTGTTCTGTTTTGTGCACCAACTCATTAATATGGTTTTGATAACAGAGGTACGCTTTCTTATTATTATACTAAATTTAATATGTGTAATGTTAAAAATTAGACAATTTGTCTATTTTACTAAAAAAGTTAACAAAATTTCAAGCAGAATTTACCTATACTTTATAAAATTTAAGTTGTATAATGAATTTAACCAAGAAAATATATGTGATATATAAGAGCTTCAAATGAAAGGGGAAGTACTGAATGGAAATAATTACTGAAAGAAAAGAAAAAGTGATCTATCGTGACGGTGATAAGGTAGTAAAGATGTTCTCGAAAAAATATCCCAAGTCGGATATTCTGAACGAAGCCCTTAACCAGTCAAGGGTAGAGGAAACGGGACTTCCGATACCGCAGCTGACCTCCGTTAATATAATTGACGGCAAGTGGGCTATAGTTATGGATTATGTAGAGGGAAAGACTCTTCAACAGCTTATGGATGAGGACAGCGAGAACATAGATAAGTATATGGACAGATTTATAGATATACAGATGCTTATCCACAGCAAAAAATGTCCCCTCCTCAGCAAGATCAAGGATAAAATGAACAGAAAAATAACCGCGACAAACGGTCTTATAGACGCAACGATAAGATATGAGCTTCACACCCGTCTTGACGGTATGCCGAAGCACAACAAGCTTTGTCACGGAGATTTCAACCCGAGCAATATTATAATTGATGAGAATGATAATTTTTATATTCTGGACTGGTCGCATGCAACACAGGGAAATGCTTCGGCAGACGCGGCGAGGACATATCTTTGCTTTGCACTGAAGGACAAGGCTATGGCGGACAGATACCTGAACATGTACTGTAAGAAGAGTGATACAGCAAAGCAGTATATACAGCAGTGGCTGCCGATAGTAGCTGCATCACAGCTTGTAAAGAGAATACCGGGCGAGGAAGATTTTCTTCTTAGCTGGGTAGATGTAGTAGACTGGCAGTAAAATAAAAAATAAGCCCGAATATATTAAAGGAACTACCTTTTCTGAATTAGTTTTAAAAACGAAATTCACATAGAAAACGGCAGTTCCTTTTTTGTGTATAAAAATAATTATTACAGTCACACGAAACAAGACAGACAAATATACTTGTCTCGTTTTTAAAGTAGCACGAGCGGCGCTCTGAGCGCCGTGACGCGGACGGTGTCGTATAATAAACCCAACTCGACCGCGTGCCAAAGATGTAGGCGGTAACACCAACTACAGTGCGCGAATCGCCCCCGGCGGCTCGCCGGCAGCGTCAAGCAGCACCCTGTGTGCTGTGGCGCGGAAGGAGAGGGACAATAAACCCCGC
>JAHKXX010000067.1 GCA_020627425.1 bacterium | reverse complement strand
TGTATTTATTTATTGTAATGTTAATAGGTTTGCACTTTTGGGTAAGCGGAAAGTTTCGGCTTACAGCTATATATTATTCCTTTGAATAACGCATTGCAGTGCTTACGTTCTCTTTATAATCGTTGTGAGATAATGAACATTCGGCATTCATTTCCTTATCATGATTATAAAGGGATCGGCAGCTTGCCGATGCGAAACAAAGGAGGTTCAACAAATGAAACAGACAAAGACAATACTTATCCTGATCGGCGGCATTCTTGTGGACATTGCCGAAGAATTCATCAAGTTCTTGCTTGAGAAAAAGAAGGAGTGATAATCGTGAGTGCAAAAGTACTTATAAAGACATCTGACCTGAGCCGTGCCGACTGGCTCAGGTACAGGACAATGGGAATCGGCGGTTCAGACGTTTCGGTAATCGCAGGAATCAACCCGTATAGGTCGGTATATCAGATATGGCTTGAAAAGACAGGTCAGATTGAACCGGCAGAAAGCGACAACGAATATACCCACTTTGGTACAATACTTGAGCCTGTTGTTCGTAAGGAATTTATGGCAAGAACTGGCTTGAAGGTACGTCAGAAGCATATGCTCCTGCAAAGTGTGGAGCATCCGTTTATGCTTGCAAACCTGGACGGAGTTATAAACCTTTACGGCGAAATGTGCATATTTGAAGCAAAGACCGCCTCTGCATATAAGCTTGACGACTGGCAAAGCGGCATTCCTCCGGAATATATGCTGCAAGTTCAGCATTATATGGCGGTAACAGGTGCAGTGAAAACCTACATAGCTGCATTGATCGGCGGAAATCATTTTGAGTACAGGCTTATTGAACGTGATGATGAGATGATCGCCAAAATAATCGCTATGGAAAAGCTGTTCTGGGAGGTCAATGTACTTGGCGGCATTGCACCGGAAATTGACGGTACAAAGGCTACCACAGAGTTTTTCAATAGTAAATACAGTTTCTCAAATGGTCAGACAATAGATTTACCGGAAGATGTTATAACTGACTGCGAGGAATACAGCAGACTTTCAGATGAGATCAGCAAGCTGACAGCAGCCAAAGACGCAATCAGCAACCGTATAAAAAGCTTGATGCAGAATAATGAAACCGGTGTGGCTGGAAAGTATAAGATCTCATGGAAGCAGGTCATTTCATCGGGCTTTGACAAGACAAGATTAAAAGCTGATAACCCTGAACTGTACAAGAAGTATGTCACACATTCGCAGTACAGGCGTTTCAGCATGAGTTAAGGCGGTGATGGTATGGAAATAAGATTACTTAGAGCAGATGAAATTGAGTGCCGTATCGGGACTATCAGTGATAAAGGTTTATCGCTGCTTTTGTACAAAGACGCACGAGCCGATATGAAGATACTTGACGAGACCTTTGGCTGTTTGGGATGGAAGAGGACTCACCAGAGTATTGACGGCAATCTATATTGTACGGTAGAAATCTGGGACTCCGAAAAGAAAGAATGGATATCCAAACAGGATGTAGGGACTGTCAGCTACACGGAGAAAGAAAAAGGACAAGCGTCAGATAGTTTCAAGAGAGCCTGTGTATCTGTCGGTATCGGAAGAGAATTGTATTCCGCTCCGTTTGTATGGGTGTCGGCTCAGAAGTGCAGCATTCAGCGGAAAGGCGATAAGCTGATCTGTTATGATAAATTTCAGGTCAGCGACATTTCCTACAATAAGGACAGGGAGATCACCGGTTTGTCTGTACTTAACTGTAATTCAGGTGAGGTTGTGTATTCCATGTTCCCAAAGCAGGTCAGTCAAAAAAACAGTAATCTCAACGAGCTGCACACTGAACTGAACAGAACCGGAGTTATGCTTGATACCGTACTTGCAAGATACGGAGTAAACAGCATTGACGAAATGACACCCGAACTATTAACCAAGGCAATAAATAGCCTGAAACGAACAAAAACAAAATCAGCATGAAATTGACCGTCAGTGGCGAGAGTTACTGGCGGTCTTTTTGCGTTTTAAAGGAGAATTGCTATGAGTGAAATAACTTGCAGCTGCTGCGGCAGCATTATTGATGGTGAAAATTTTTACGAGGTCGAGGACAGCGTTATTTGCGAAGAATGTTACAGAAACAGGACATTCACCTGTGACTGCTGCGGTGACAGATATTTCAGCGACAACGATTACGGCGACAGTGACACTTCGATTTGCAGAACCTGTTATGAAAACGAATATCACCGCTGCGAAAGGTGCGACCGTCTTATCCATGACGATGACACTAACTGGCACGGAGATTATCCCTACTGTCAGTCCTGTTATGATGATATTTGTGATGATTTTATCAACGAATATTCCTACAAGCCTGACCCGATATTCCATCATTGTCCGGATGAAAAGAAGATAAGATACTACGGTGTGGAGCTTGAAATTGACAAGGGTGGCAAGGATGACGGCAATGCAGAGGTGCTGTACAACATAGCCAATTCCGATGAGGAAAATCTGTATATCAAGTCAGACAGCTCACTCAGTGACGGCATGGAGCTTGTTTCTCATCCCTGTTCCCTGCAATATCACAAGACGGAATTTCCATGGGCAGATGTGATGAAAAAGGCTGTCAGTATGTATTACCGTTCACACAATACAAATACCTGCGGACTGCACATACATATCGGACGTGAGGACTTGGGGGAAACCGTTGAGGAACAGGAAGAAGTTATCAGCCGAATCATGTTCTTCTTTGAAAGCCACTGGAACGAGATGTTCAACTTTTCAAGAAGATCGGAATATGCGGTCGAGCATTGGGCGTCACGATATGGGTATAAAGATAAGCCGAAAGATATTCTGGAAGATGCTAAAAAGAACCGCAAGGGCAGATATGCCTGTGTGAACATTACCAATTATGACACTATCGAGATAAGGCTGTTCAGGGGTACGCTGAAATACAACACGTTCATTGCAGCTATAGAGATGGTTGATCTTATATGCGAAAATGCCATCAGACTGAGTGATACTGCCATTCAGAAGCAGTCATGGAACGAATTTGTCATAATGATACCCGAAAGCTGTCAGGAGCTTATCCGCTATCTGAAAGAAAGACGTTTGTATGTGAATGAACCTGTAACAAATGAGGAGGAGATATGAAATGTGTGCATTGTATGGATTTATCAATTACGGAAAAATTCTGAGTAAGAAGGAATTGAAAAAGCTTGTCAGAAACTTGTCCATAGCATCGGAATTGAGAGGAACGGATGCATCGGGAGTAGCCTATGTCAGAAACGGAAAGATTGTTATTTACAAAAAGCCTCAGCCGTCCCATGAGGTCAACTTCTATTTTCCGTCAGACATTACTATTCTGACAGGACATACCCGTATGGCGACTCACGGCGATGCAAGGAATAATTACAACAATCATCCCTTTGTAGGTCATACTGCGGAAAGTGATTTTGCTTTATGCCATAATGGTGTACTGTTCAATTACGAACAGGTTCAAAAGCAGGAGCAGCTGCCGAAAACAAAGATAAAGACCGACAGCTATACCGCAGTGCAGCTTATTGAAAAGTACGGCAAGGCGGATTTTGAAACTATCGGCAAAATGTCCGATCAGGTAAACGGCTTATTTGTATTCACTGTGCTTACATCTGAAGAAAAGCTCTACATCAGCAAATGGAACAATCCGATATGTCTCCTGCATTTTCAGAAGCTCGGCATATATGTGTATACTTCCACAAAGGAAATTATGCAGATGGCGTTGCGTGGAACGATCTTTGAAAAGCAGACTGTAGATGTCATTCCGGTAAGTGAGGGCGAAATGGTCAGCATAGACAAGAACGGTATTATTGAGAGAAGCCGCTTTACACCTGAATATGATGACTTTTTCGGATATTGCGGCTGTAGAGCATTCAGAGAAACAGAGGATTATGACAGCTATCTTTGCGAATACGGTAATATGTTCGGTGTTTCTAATGAAGAAATCATGATGCTGTATGAAATGGGGTATGAGGATGAAGATATAGAACTTATGATGATGGATCATGATATGCTGCGTGATTGTCTGAACGAAGCCAAAGAGTGTATCGGTGTTTATATGTGAGGTGGTCGAGATGGGATACAAGTTTGACGGTAAGAAATATGTCACCAAAGGTATAACGGACACATTGCCGCCGGATGTGCAGCTGTTTCTGTTTATGTGTGTGGAGATCATGCACGGTAAAACGGCAGGACAGCTTGATTATCTGCAAGTGTTCAAGATAGATACAACAGGTGAAGGAGACGGCAGGATGCTTCATATCAGGCACGAGCAGGAACAGCCGGATGCAAAAATGGATTATGTTTTCCCGGTCGATGAGGAAATAAACTGCAAGGTCTACATTATAGATGATATCGACCATGTGACGATGCTGCTTGCGGAGGAATACTGATATGGGAATATTGTGGGATATCTACGAAAGCGAGCTTTTCCGTCCGCAGAAGATACAGACCGATGAGTACAAACAGGCACTTGACAGGGTATGCAAAGCAGAAGACGCACTTCTGAATACATACCCTGAGTGTAAGGAGCTGTTTCTGAAATATCATGAAGCTGAAAGCAATCTTGTTCATATTGACACCCGTCAGATGTTTGTGACCGGTGTCAGGCTCGGCGGAAAATTCATGCTGGAAATTATTGATCAGACGGAAAGCAAATAAAAAAGAGCAGCAGACCATACCATTGAACAGTCTGCTGCTTTTTTTGATGTTTATTATGAAATCTTATTTTGTAAACAGTAATATAAAAAATTGGGTAATATCTATTTTATATATTCCGTACCTTGTAGTATGGAGTATATAAATATAGTATTACATCCCTTTATTCCTATTCTCTTATATATACGTATATTTATACCAATAGTATAAAAAATAATATTATATACTAATAGTAACTATATTAACAATAATGTTGGTATAGTTACTATATTTTATTTATATAGTAATATCATTTAATATTATGTTTTAGAATTATTTTTTATATTTATCACTACAGGCTTAATAAAATAATATAACGGAGTGATAATTATGAATGGATATTTTATCCATACTATAGAATTAAATAAAAATATTACTTATAAGGAACTTGAAAAGATAAAAGATAATTTGCATTGTTTCCCCAAAAACAAAGGTTCAAAAAATTATAGTTGGAGAAGCACTCATTATAAATCATCGGGAATCATTAT
>JAHKXX010000066.1 GCA_020627425.1 bacterium | reverse complement strand
GAATAACCTCGGTGGATCTTCGTAAAAAGCCCGTATTCAGAAACAAAGGCTCTATAGGAAAGCCGTTTGAGTCTGTGCAGTATAAAACCGACGAAAACGGTGTTTTGTTTGTAAAGGGCAGCTCTGTCTGTAAAAAAATGATGATAGACGGCGTCATACAAAATAACGACGACTGGTACAAAACAGGAGATATTGTAAAGTGCGACAACGACTATTACTATCTCGTCGGCAGAGAAAGCGATATAGTTATCGGTGAGAACGGTGAAAACATAAACCCTGATGAATGTGAAAAACTTTTTACACTGAACGACGCAGTAAGCTTTTCCGTTCTCGGACTTGATAATGACGAAAAAGAAGAAAAGCTTTGTATGATCGTTGAACTAAAAAAATTTACCGATCCTGATACTATAAACAAAATATCAGAGGAAATAAGCAGGACAAACAGCTCCCTTCCGGTTGCCTCGCAGATACAGAGGATATATTATACCTTTGACAGACTGTCTGCCGAGGGCGCTATAAAAGTAGGCAGACAGTATGTAAAACGCGGTATAAAAAACGGCAGTATAAAGCTTTTTGACAAACAAGAACTGTCTGACAGGATCGCAGAAAAAGAAGCCGGCAGTACAATCGAAATGCAAGTCATAAGAGGAATAATAGCCGACACACTGTCGATAGACATAAACACGCTTAAGAATGATCAGAACATTGTCACGGAGCTTGGAGCAACCAGTCTTCAGTATTTTGCAATACTGCTTGCCGTGGGTGAAGCGTTTTCTATATCGGAGGTTGACAAAAACGAGTCTTATTGTTATAGTGTAAACGACCTGTACAGCTTTATAGAAAGGCAGAAAAACCTATGAAACAAAACATCAGGCCGAGCAGACTCTTTACCGGCTTTGTAAAAATAACCGGAGTGCCGTTTACGGCTCTGTTTTTTAAGGCAAAAATAATATACGAAGACAAGTCAGCCTTTAAAAAGGCATACAGAAAACCGTTCATACTTGTCTCCAATCATATGTCGCTTCTGGATTTTCCTCTTTATATGACGATATTCTTTTCAAGAAACATACGTTTTCTTATGGCAGAGGTGCTTTTTTCAAAAAACAAGCTGTTTTCATGGTTTCTTTATAAACTTGGCGGCATATATGTAGACAGAAACAAATACAATACTGCATTTGTAGGCGAGTCTCTTGAAACACTTGACAAAGGTCAGAGTATCGGAGTATTTCCACAAGGCAGAGTAAGATATAACAACATACACTTTCCGTTCAAGCCCGGTACGGCATATATCGCAATGCATACAAATGCACCGATCATACCTGTATATACGGACGGCAACTACGGTCTGACAAAAAGAGTAACTGTAGTGATCGGTAAGGAGCTTTATATAAGTGATTATATAGACGAAACTCAGACAAAGGACGAGCAGCTGAAAACGCTGACAGAGCTTATAGAAAAAAGGGTAATGGAGCTTGAAAAAAATACAAGAGAAAACAAAGAAGAAAAAATCAATAATTAATATAAAATATCTGCCGATGGATATTCCGAGGATCATACTATTATTGTCACAGCCTTTTTTAAGGTTTTATAAAACAGACGAACACGGAAACAAATATACCGAAAAGCTTCGGGGCGGCGCGATCATTGCCGCTAACCACATAGGCTTCGGTGATGCGGTCGCAATAGCTTCACTTTTCCCCTTCAGAAGGACATTCTATCTTGTCGCAGAGGTCGTTATGAACAAGCCTGTTATCGGCAGGCTGCTAAAGGGAGCCGGCTGTATAAAAATAGAAAGAAAATCGACAGATATAGAGGCTATAAGAAGATGCAGCGAGGTTCTGAAAAACAACAAGCTGCTGCTTATGTTTCCGGAAGGAAAGATAATCCGTAACGATTCGGGAGAAGGAGTAAAATCCGGCGCGCTGCTTATTGCGCTTCAATCCGGAGCACCGATAATTCCCGTATATTCCGAAAAAAAGAATCACTGGTACGAGAGAAAAAAAGCCGTTATAGGCAAGCCGTTTTTTCCAAAGGACTACTGTAAGGGAAGGATGCCCTCTATAGCCGAAACAAAAGAATTAACGGAAAAATTTGCAAAATCACTTGACAAATGCAAAAAAGCATATTATAACATTTTTGGGAGATGAATATATGGACAAGCTAAGCAGGCTGAAAGAGATTTTTTCTGATCTCTTCGGCGACGAAAATAAAATTAAAGATATTAATGAGCAGACAAGATTTATAGAGGATCTCGGTATGAATTCGATAGCTATGCTTTCTATGGCAATTTCTATAGAGGACGAGTTTGGTATAAAGTTTCAAAATGAAGATCTGAAGAATCTTAATACCGTCGGTGACGTAATACAATGTATAAGTGCAAAGCAAGCCTGAGACTTGGGTTTGCCTGCCCCAAGCAAAGCTTTTAAACTCAAGCCATAATATCACAAGGGAGCCGTATATGAAATGTACTGAATGTAAAAGTGTTATCCCGGACGGATCCATAATATGCCCTATCTGCAATAATAAAGCAGAGATAGTGTCAACCGGAAAATATGATCCTACGTTTTTTTATGACGGAGAAAGCGAGTCGGGAGAAGCACCTGAATACACACAGAATACGACCGACAATGCAAACAGCGATTTAGGAGTCCTGTGCCGGTTCTGCGGCAAATATGTACCTTCATTTGCAAAGGATTGTCCGTATTGCTCAAAGACCATACACATTTCCGAATCAAAGAATTATGATCCGAATTCATATTATGTTGATATGGACTCAGAGGGACAGCTTCCGAATATTGTCAGAAAGAACCCTGCTTTCGTATATGAGGAAGAGCAAATAAAGAAAAACCCTTATCTTTTGAAGGCATTCATCTTTACGATCCTGGGTATTACGGTAGCATTTATACCCATTGCCATCTGGATAGTCTTGATACCGTCACTGGCACTGACCTTTGCGGGTATGATCTACTCGGGAATGGCAGTCGATTATTCCAGAAACGGCTTTACCGGACGGCACGGCTCTATGGCGCTAAGGATCATATCTACTGTGTTTTTCGTAATAGAAGCGCTTGGTACATTATTATCCTTGCTGAGCTGTTTGACAGGATAAGTTGGCTATTAAACCGAAACGTTGTCCGATACAAG
>JAHKXX010000065.1 GCA_020627425.1 bacterium | reverse complement strand
CGTCATTTATAACGGACTCTATTTTTCCCTCATCGCAAGCCTTTGCATTTTTTGGGTCAATAGGCAGGCGAGCCAGAATGTCAAGTCCGTATTCTTTTGCACTTTCTTCAAGTCTGCTTTTGCCGAAGGGATAGTGCTTTTTGTGACAGTCGGGACATTCAAACCAGCTCATATTCTCAATGACTCCCATAATAGGAACATTCATCATATTTGCCATATTTACTGCCTTTTCTACTATCATTGAAACAAGCTCCTGCGGAGATGTAACAACAACTATACCGTCCAGCGGTAACGACTGAAATACCGTCAGCGGTACATCGCCCGTTCCGGGAGGCATATCTACAAACATATAGTCTACGTCGTTCCATATTACATCCGTCCAGAACTGTTTTACCGTTCCTGCGAGTATGGGTCCTCTCCATACAACGGGATCGGTCTCGTTTTCAAGCAGCAGGTTTACACTCATGATTTCTATTCCGGATGCGGTAACAACGGGAAGTATTCCGTCGGCATTTCCCTGTGCTCTTTCCTTTATGCCGAACGCCTTCGGTATGGACGGTCCTGTTATATCCGCGTCAAGCACGGCAGTGGTATAACCCTTTCTGTTAAACATTACCGCAAGCATAGAGGTCACTAAGGACTTACCTACTCCGCCCTTTCCGCTTACTATGCCTATAACTTTTTTTACGGTACTGTATTTATTCAGCTTCTCCTTCATATCGGCAGGTGCGCCGCCCTCTCGTGAGGAACAGTTTTCCTTGCATGAATTACAGTCATGCGTACATTCTTGTGCCATTATAAGATCTCCTTTTTTGTTTCAGGCAACAGCATACATTGTCAGTGTGCTTAGTGTGTTTTATTGCCGTTTTTTTATTCATTATCATCAGTATCGTCCTGTTGTGTATTGTCCACAGCTTCTTCTGTTTCCTCGGTGCTTTCTGTATCCTCTATACCCTCTGTATCCTCAATATCATCTGTAACATCATCAAGCAGGGGTTTTTCTTCCTCTTCCTCGGCAACAGCTTGTTTTTTTGTATCATCAGCCGTTGCTGCCCCCTCGTCGGGATCAAGCTCATAGCCGCTGAGGAATGTATACGGTATTCCGTAGCCCAGAGCGACAGCCGCGAAATATGCTACCTCGGGTACTGTACTTATATCAAAGGGCATAGGCAGTCCCTGAGCCGCAGACGCGAGAATGATATACAGCGCAGGCAGATCAAGAAGTATAAGCGCAGACAGCGAAAATCTCTTTACCTGTTTACCATCGCCGACACGAGTTGCATAAAACAGTATAAGTCCGAAAATAACAAATACCAGCGCACAGAGCAGCGACTGCAGCATAGCGTTCATCTTTGTTGAATTTCTGATAATGCCTATAAAGAAATATGAGCATACGACATAGGCTGTAACAAGAAATGCAGAAAATATAAGGTTAGAAGCATTTTTCTTTTTTTTCATAGCTTTTTATTTACCTCCGTAATATTTTAAAAAAGGAAAACATTTCCGTTTTTCTCCGTGATTTCTATTTTAGCACGAAGTTATATAATATAATTCTAAATAAGAATTATAGCAATGCTTTATAATACTTTGTATTATTTTTGCATAGCCACAAGGCAATACCAGCCTTTTTCTTCAAGCTGAGAAATGATTTTAAGGTTATCGGGCAAAGCAGAGAGAACGTCATCAAGTCTTGTATCTATTATACCGCTCATAATATAGACGGTATTTTTATTCATAAGCTTTTCAATATCGGAGGACAGAAGAATAATTGCGTCGGCAACGATATTTGCGGTAATTATATCGAACGAGCCGTTTACCTTGTCGGTAAGGTTGCCGTGTATTGCGGTATATTTATCGGCAACACCGTTCAGTTCCGCATTTTGCTTTGATGCTTTCACTGCCATTTCGTCTATATCTATACCGACGGCTTCTTTTGCTCCGAGCAGCAGAGCGGCGACGGCAAGGATACCGCTTCCGCAGCCGACGTCAAGTATATTACAGCCTTCCTTTACATAGTCCTGCAATGCAGTAAGGCACAGCCGTGTAGTTTCGTGAGTTCCCGTACCAAAGGCAAGACCAGGTTCCAAGTTAAGCACTATTCTGTCCTCGGGGTCATAGTCATCTATCCACACAGGACGAACGAGCAGTTTTTTGCCGATCTTAACGGGCTTATAATACTTTTTCCAATTATGTAGGCAGGCGTCCACATCACAGCTATCCACGGTGACGGTATATTCAATTCCCTCACTGTCAAGTCTTTCTCTGAGGAACGAAAGCGCCTCGGCAGGGTTATCCTCAGGGTCGATATAGATATGCACCCTACCCTTTGATCTGTCCATACTGAGTAGTGCGTCATCTATAAGGTCGATCTTAGCTATTTCCATGACCTCAGACTCAAGGCTGCTGTAGTCCTCTATATAGATACCGTAGGGAACGGTCATATTTGCTATATTTCCTGCCGTATCAATATTATGTGAAGCTGTTTCTATTATTATTTCTGTCCAATCCATCAGTATCTCCTTTATAGCGCCGGGGGTTTTATTCCACCGTAATTCTATGTTCTATAATATCCTTCAGAGTAACGCTGTCAAGATAATCGCTGACTGCTTTATAAAGTCCCTTCCAGACGGGCATAGTAAGGCAATCGTCATATCTTTCACATTTTTCGGGGCAATCCTCGCTGATACAGCTAACGGGCAAAATATTTTTTTCCGCCACACGCAGGATCTCTCCCACGGTATACTCATCAAGGCTGCGGTTCAGCTTATATCCTCCGTTGAAGCCTCTGTTTGCAAGCAGCATATTAGCTTTATTGAGTGCCGGTATAAGCTGTTCGAGGTATTTTTTTGAAATGCCCTGCCTTTCGGCTATATCGGCGAGCGAAACAAAGCCCTCATGCTGATGTTGTGCTATATCCAGCAACAATCTGAGAGAATATCGTCCTCTTGTTGACACCTTCATGCTTTTTCTCCTCCCTCTGTCTCTTTTCCCCATTATACCACACCCCCAAAAATCAATCAAGGCAGCGTGACGCTGCACCCGATTCGCGCACTGTAGTTGGTCGCGCCCTCCACTTTATTGGCACGCGGCGGAGTGCCTCCGCTGTCAATTCGCGCACTGTAGTTTGTTGTGTCCTTTACTTTTCGGCACGCGTACGAGCTGGGTTTATTGTACCTCTATGTCCGCGTCGCGGCGCATATAGCGCCGCTCGTGCTATATTGTTGTGGAGGTTGGTGGATTTTTCTATTCTATTTGGTGTGACTGGTTTTTATTTTTTATTTATACAAACAGTCATTAACAAAAATAATATACAAATAGTATAGTATAATATTCAATACTTGCAGTAAATTTGTAACCGCAGGGGCGATATAGCCTCTGCGGTTTTTAAATAAGTTCAAAAAATCCCAACACACTATTGATTTTTTGTGATTTTTAATATATAATAAAAAAGGTTCAAAACAGCCAATAACTTATCGAGGAGGTATTCTGATGAATAAAAGAAGAAAAAGTATTGCAATAGCACTCGCGTGTGCTATGCTTGTGGGGACAATTGCAACGACAGTAGCTATACCGGGCAGCGATGTGCCTTTTGGTATCACTGTAAGTGCAGCGGAGATAGTTGACTCCGGCTCATGCGGAGAGAATTTGACCTATACCATCGACAATGAAGGAACTCTCACTATCAGCGGTACGGGAGCGATGAATAATTACCTTCCCGGAGAAGGTCTTTTCTATGGTAATTCAAATATAAAGAATGTTATAATAGAGGACGGAGTGACAAGTATCGGACACGGTGCGATTTCCGGTTGCACTGCACTAAAAAGTATAACCATCCCGGATAGTGTGACGAGTATCGGAGAGAGGGCGTTTTCCTATTGCACCTCCCTTACAGACATAACCATCCCTGACAGCGTGACGAGTATTGGGGACGGTGCATTTCGTGCTTGTGAGGTCCTTACAGACATAACCATCCCTGACAGCGTGACGAGTATCGGAGGAGGTGCGTTTCAAGGTTGTACCTCCCTTACAGACATAACCATCCCTGACAGCGTGACGAGT
>JAHKXX010000064.1 GCA_020627425.1 bacterium | reverse complement strand
GCGGCGCGTAAGCGCCGTGACGCGGATGGAGAGGGACAATAAACCAAGCCTGTACGCGTGCCAATAAAGTGGACGGCAACACCGACTCGAGTGCGCGAATTGCCACCGGCGGCTCGCCGGCGCGTGCCAAAAAGGTAGGCGGTAACGAAAACAACAGTGCGCGAATCGACTGCGGAGGCACTCCGCCGGCGGCTCGTCGATACGATTTCATTTCTAACAAATATCTGTAATTTTGGTTGCAAAATTGATACAAATTTGACAATGAGTATAATCTGTGTTAGACTATACAAAGCGGTCAGTGAGGGCTATTCTGTCACGGGGTGATAGTGTGAAGTTTTTTAAGGTCACTTATAACAAAGATGGCAAAAAAGAAAAAACATATAAGCTGAGCTTCGGCGACGGTGCGCTTACCTTAGAACGGACATTCGGCGGCAGGATAAGCATAGACTATAAAGACATTGATTTTGTAATGTTCGGAGCCGACGGTGAGAATACGATGTCCGTAAGCCGAAAGCAGGATGAAAGCATAACGATAAACATAGATGATAACAGGCAGGATATTATGCAGTGCCTTGTCTCCAGAAACATAAAGGTAGCCGTAGTCTGACTCTTGTCTTTGTTTTGCTGCACGCTCAGTGCCTGTGTGCGGCTGTCCGAAGCAGGCACCGCAGTACGGCATAGAGCCTGATGATAATTTTTTGAATCAAATCTGTTGACAAACAAGCCACGATATGTTATTATAAACAGGCAGTCAGTGTGAAACTGATCTCATAAAGTAAATACGGTCCGGTAGTTCAGCTGGTTAGAACGCTAGCCTGTCACGCTAGAGGTCGACGGTTCGATCCCGTTCCGGATCGCCACGAACTCTCTCATTCGGGAGAGTTCGATTTTTGCTGATATAGCTCAGTAGGTAGAGCGCATCCTCGGTAAGGATGAGGTCACGAGTTCAAATCTCGTTATCAGCTCCACAGAAATATAGAAAACAAGCGGCTTTCGAGTGATACCGAAAGTCGCTGTTTTTGTTAAAATGTGAATTTTGGGACAGTTTCAGAAAATCTTTTGTTTCTGTCCCCTTCTTTCTATCCATACAGCGGCATAGTGAACGGCAGCTACTCTCTTATTTACAGAGAGCGCGCGTATACTATTCTCAGAGAGATCGGTCAGATAATTTTAGGTGCTGTGAAGTGCCTGCAAGTCTCGTAAAAACAGATCAAAAGCTGTTCATGTTTTCGCTTCAAAACGATGTATCAGACGCAAAAATACGCCATTTGTCAAAAACGAGAAATCGTCGAAATATTGATAAACACCGGGGTTCGAGGTATAAATAAAAAAGCCCCATCCTCGCTATCTTTTCGGTAAGGATGAGTTCACAAGTTCAAATCTCGTTATCAGCTGCGGTAAGCACTCGGGAAACCGGGTGCTTTTTGTTGCGAAAAAACACTTAAATGCTGATGTTTACCGTCGCGGCAACTAAAGTATCCGTTTCAGATATCTTTAAGCGCGAATCGACTGCGCAGGCACTGCGCCGACAGTAACGCTATAGCCGTACTTGTAAGCGTGAACGGCGTCAAGGCTTTTAATATTCATCTGTGATAAGCAACACGATTGCCCTCTCCCCTGTTTTTATTAATACCTGATACCGGAAATTCAAAACCAAATAACAAAAAGCGAAAATCCTGCCGCCGTTACGGTGACAGGATCTTTGCTATATTTCTTCTTGTTTGCAACACGCATGAGGGTAGTACGCTGAATTCATCAAGACCGTAAGTAATGAGAAGAGGTATAAGACGCTCATCGCTTGCGGCTTCACCGCACATACCGACCGGGATACCGGCAGAATGTGCGCTCTCGATAACATATTTTATCAAACGTAAAACAGCGGGATTGAATACGGAGTATAGATAAGCCACATCTGCGTTGCCTCTGTCTGCTGCCATTGTGTATTGTATCAGATCGTTGGTGCCTATACTGAAAAAGTCTACCTCCTTTGCGAACAAGTCAGCGGTTATACAGGCTGACGGGGTCTCCATCATAATACCGAGCTTTATGCTGTCACTGTAGCTCTGCCCTTTGCCGTCAAGCTCTGTTTTCAGCTCCTCTATAAGACCCCGTACCTCTCTTATCTCCTCTATACAGCTTATCATAGGGATCATTATTCTCAGATCGCCGTAGACGCTCGCTCGTAGCAGCGCGCGAAGCTGTGTTGAAAACAACTCCCTGTTGCCGAGACAGTACCGTATAGCCCTATATCCCAGATAGGTGTTGTCCTCCTTCGGAAAATCAAGATAGGGTATACTCTTGTCGCCGCCTATATCAAGTGTGCGGATCGTAACGGGCTTGTTTTTCATCTTCAGCAGAACAGCCCTGTAGGCTTCAAGCTGCTCCTCCTCTGTGGGCGCACTGTTTCTGTCCATAAACATAAACTCTGTTCGAAACAGCCCTACTCCCTCTCCGTCGTTTGCCGTGACCTGATCCGCATCCTCCGGCTTGCCGATATTGCATAATATCCGCAGCTCCCGTCCGTCAGCGGTAACAGTTCTTTTGCCTATGTATTTTTTAAGCTCTTCCCTGTCAAGGAGATATTTTTTTCTTTTTTTCTCGTACTCACAAAGCTCCTCGTCTGTAGGCGACACCGTAACGCTTCCCGATATGCCGTCAACTATAACTCTATCGCCGTCCCTGATTTTTGATAGGGCATTTTTTACACTTAGTACAGCCGGTATTTCCAGCGCCCGTGCAAGTATTGCCGCATGACACGCAGCGCCGCCCGTTTCCGTTACGATACCGGCGACATTGTTTTTATCAATGCCTACAGTCATAGAGGGAGTCAGCTCTCTGATGCATATGACAGAGCCTTTTTCGATATTTCTGATGTCAGTGCTCTGCTTTTTCAGCAGTATCATCAGCAGCTGCTTTTTAATATCCTCCATATCTGCTGCCCTCTGTCTTGTCAGCTCGTCGTCCGACGAAGAAAAAACGGCTATATATCTGTCGCATACACGACTGACAGCCTCCTCGGCACAGTCTCCGCTTTTTATCATACTTTCTATATTGTCCGACATACAAGGGTCCTGTACTATAAGTATATGCCCACGCAGTATATCTGCCTGTGCATCTCCTACAGACTCAGATGCCTTTTTTGCGAGAGTCTCCGTATTCCCCACAAAGCTTTTTACTACTTGTCTATAGCGCGAAAGCTCTTCGGAAGTATCGGTGACTCTGTTTTTTTCAAAGCTAAGCTCAGGTGGCTTTAACACGACAGCCTTGCCAATACCGATACCGTGGGAAGCACCTATTCCCTTATTTCTATTATCAGTATTCATTATTATCTCCTGTACGATTCGTTTGTGCTGTTGATATTATTTGATATTATTCACTAAGACCTGTTTCTATTATCTCTATAGCCCTTGCCATAGCTTCTTTTTCGTCAGGTCCGTCTATTTCGAGATCTATTTCCGCGCCGCATTTAATACACGCAGCGATAATATTCAGCAGGCTTTTTGCGTTTATTCTGTTCTTTTTATATCTTATATAGACGTCGCTCTCAAAAGCTCCCATTTCCTTTGCAAATATTCCGGCAGGTCTCATATGAAAGCCCTCCGGATGTGTTATTGTAATTTTTTGTGTTATCATTTTTATACCCCTTTCTTTTTTTGGTTCATTTCTCTTAGAACACTCTCCTATACCTATTATACACCAAACACAATTAACGTCAAGCAGCGGCGCGTGCGCGGCGGAGTGCCTCCGCGGTCGATTCGCGGCGGAGTGCCTCCGCTGTCGATTCGCGCACTCGAGTTTGTGTTACCGCCGACTTTGTTGGCACGCGTACAAGCGGGGTTTATTGTCCCTCTCCATCCGCGGCGCAGTGCCTGCGCTGTCAATTCGCGCACTCAACTCGGTGTTACCGCCTACCTTATCGGCACGCGTACAGGTTTGGTTTATTGTACGGTGCCGTCCGCGTCACGGCACTCAGGGTGCCGCTTAGCGCTGGTTTTTAGTGATAATCAGTATATTTTTCTACTCTGCTCATTGTCTCCAAAAAATCGACACATCAAGCATAATGTGAGTTTCTCACAATCATTTTTAAATTTTCAGTCTTAAGTCTTCAGTATTCATTTAGCGCAGCGCATTCAGCGCTGCGCAAATTAAAAATTCCGCTTCACAGCAAATATGGTGCCGTGAAGCGGATGAACAGTTCCTTAAGCGTTGTTTTCTTCTATTACCTTCTGAGCTACGTTCTGAGGAGCTTCCTCATAGCGTGCAAATTCAAAGCTGAAGCTGCCTCTGCCCTGTGTGGACTGACGAATAAAGGTAGCAAAGCTGCCCATCTCTGCCTCGGGTACCTCTGCATCTATAACGGTCTGCTTGTGGTCGTCTGTGGGGTTCATACCGAGAACTCTGCCGCGGCGCTTGGTTATCTCACCCATTACGTCACCCATGTTGCTGTCCGGTACAGCTGCCTTCAGAAGTCCTACAGGCTCTAAAAGTACAGGAGCTGCATTGGGCATACCTGATTTATACGCAAGTGAAGCCGCTGTCTTGAAGGACATTTCGGAGGAGTCTACCGGGTGATACGATCCGTCGTAGAGAGTTGCCTTAAGACCTACTACCGGGAATCCTGCAAGCGGTCCCTTTGAGATACTGTCGCGCAGACCCTTTTCTACTGCCGGGAAGAAGCCCTTCGGTACTGCACCGCCGACAACCTTCTCCTCGAATATCATATCATCGCTTTCGCACGGTGAAAATTCTATCCATACATCACCAAACTGTCCGTGACCGCCGGTCTGCTTTTTATATCTGCCCTGTACCTTTACGGATTTCTTTATTGTTTCGCGGTAAGCTACCTTCGGCTGTGACAACACTACATCTACGCCGTATTTAGCCTTCAGCTTTGATACCACTACGTCCAGATGCTGCTCACCAAGACCGCTGATTATCATCTGATGGGTTTCCTTGTTGGTAGCAAACTTTATTGTCGGATCCTCCTCACAGAGCTTTAGTACACCCTGTGCCACCTTTTCCTCCTCGCCCTTTGTTACCGGAGCAATAGCCATAGAGAGGCAAGCATTGGGGTAATCTATACCGTCGAGTATTACTTTTCTTGCAGGAGCGCACAGTGTATCTCCGGTGCTTACTCCGGAGAGCTTTGATACCGCGCCTATGTCGCCTGCTCCTATAAACGGAGCGTCCTCAAGCTTTTTGCCCTTTACTGTCATAACCTTTGTTATACGCTCGTTATTGCCCGTACGCATATTTACAAGAGGAGTATCGCTTGACAGCTTGCCCGAGATAACCTTGAAGTAAGACAGCTTTCCTACAAACGGGTCGGCTACTGTCTTAAATACGACAGCGGCTGTCAGACCGTCGGGGTTAGCGCTCAGCTCTACAGGCTCGCCGTCTGGGTCAGAAGCTATTTCGCCGGATTTTTCCGCAGCGCTCGGTGCAAGCCATACAAGACCGTTCAGCAGCTGCTCTATACCATAGGTATTGAGTGCGTCACCGCAGAACACAGGGCTTATGGAGCCGTTCTTAACGCCGGTGCTTACTCCTACTATTATTTCCTCCGGGGTAAATTCTTCTCCGGAAAAATATTTTTCAAACATTTCGTCGCTTGTTTCTGCTACTGCCTCACAGATAGCGGTTCTCAGACCCTCCAGTCTGTCGCCCATATCCGGCAGCGGAACTGTATTTATCTTTCCGTCAACATATTTATAAGCTTTATATTCAAGCAGATTTACATAGCAGTCTGCCTTTCCGTCTACTATATAAGGAACGACTACAGGGCAAACCGACGGACCGAACGAAGCCTTCAGGTTTTCAAACACGCGATAAAATCTACTGCTTTCATCACACAGACCGTTTACGAAGAAAACCTTTGTCAGTCCTCTTTTATCGGCTGCGGCAACAGCTTTTTCGGTACCTACACACACGCCGTCCTTGCCGGACACGGTAACAAGCACTGTATCCGCAGCTCTTACAGCCTCACAGAGTCCGCCCTCAAAGTCAAACAGACCGGGTGCGTCTATTATGTTTATTTTTTTGTTTTTCCATTCCACAGGTGCAACACAGGTCTGTACCGAGGTTTTTCTCTTTATTTCCTCGGCGTCAAAGTCGAGCACTGTATTTCCCTCACTAACCTTTCCCATTCTGTCCGAGCCGCCGCACAGATAGATCATAGCCTCTGCAAGTGATGTCTTTCCCGAGCCGCTATGTCCTGCTACCGCAAGATTGATGATGTTTTTTGGTTCGTACTGTTTCATTACTGTTGTTGTCCTCCTTATATATAAATAGTTTTTATTAGTCTTGTTTTACATATTTTTTTATAAACAAGTCTAACATTTTTATCAATATTCTAATTATATACTATTCTTTCCAAAATTACAACCCCGGCGGCGCAGTGCCTCCGGCGCGTGCTCGCGCTGAGCAATTCGCGCACTGTAGTTGGTGTTACCGCTGACTATCTTGGCACGCGGTCGAATTGGGTTTATTATACCTCTTTGTCCGCGTCACGCGCCCGAAGGAAGTGCCCTTGGGGTACCGCTCAGGGCGGCGCTCGTGCTGGTTTTGAGTGGAAACAAATATATTTCTCTATTCTGCTTGGTGTATCCGTATATTTGTCATTCAAAAAATTTTGTTGATTAGTAAATTTGCATATAGGTGGCTTTGGATGTTGAATTTTTTTAAAAGGTGTGGTAAAATTATGGTGAAAATGTTTAATGGGGAAATAGGTTTCGTTTTTTAATTAAAAACTGACCTTGAGTATTTGAAAAAAAGAATTTGTTGCAATGTGTCCGGTAATTTATTGATACATAAATGATTAATAAATTACTTTGATCAAATAATAACTTTTGTTATGAAATTAAAATAATATGCGAGTGCATAAAGCGGAGAAAAAAATTTATTTGCCTTTACTCTGAAACAGCGCTAAG
>JAHKXX010000063.1 GCA_020627425.1 bacterium | reverse complement strand
GTGCCTCCGCGGTCGATTCGCGCACTCTGATTGATGTTACCACCTACCTATCGGCACGCGTACGAGCGGGGTTTATTGTCCCTCTCCTTCCGCGCCGTGCCGCACAGGGCGGCACTTAGCGCTACATAACTATAAAGGCGAGTATCTCTGGCTACTCTGCATTTTTTAACAAGCAATGGTGAGGTGCCTTCGCTGTCGTGTAATTAATGCAAATTAATGTGAATTAATAAACTTTGTACTTTACAAGAGGATTATTTTATTTTATAATGTATGTGTAAAATTATGTTTGTTAACAGGAATGGTGATATAAATGGTACAGTTTGACGAATTAAGATTAAAGTTAGAGGGTCTGAAACCCGATATAGACGAGCTGTCAAATGCGCTCGGACTTGAGAAGCTAAAAATGGAAATAGATCAGTTAGAGCAGAGAGCTGCTCAGCCCGGCTTCTGGGACGACGCCGAGAATTCTCAGAAAATATTAAAAAAGACAGGAAATCTAAAAAACAAGGTCAAGGACTATGATGACCTTCTCAGCGCATATGATGATACAATGGCTCTTATAGAGCTTGCTAATGAAGAAGAGGACATTTCTCTGCTTGATGAAGCAACAGAGGAGCTTGATAAAATAGAAAAAAGCCTTGAAAGGCAGCGTCTGCAAACATTGCTTACGGGGGAGTACGACTCTAAAAATGCTATCCTCACCTTCCACGCAGGTGCCGGCGGCACAGAGGCTCAGGACTGGGCAATGATGCTTTACAGAATGTATTGCCACTGGGCAGAGGCACACGATTTCACCGTAAAGGAGATAGACTATCTGGACGGTGAAGAAGCAGGACTGAAAAGCGCGGTGCTGCTTATTGAGGGCGAGAACGCATACGGTTATCTGAAGAGCGAGAACGGTGTACACAGGCTTGTAAGAGTGTCTCCCTTTGACGCATCAGGCAGAAGACATACTTCGTTCGCTTCACTTGAAGTAATGCCGGAGATAGACAATACAATAGAGGTAGATATCCGACCCGAAGATATAAAGATGGATGTTTACCGTGCCAGCGGAGCAGGCGGTCAGAAGGTAAACAAGACCTCGTCCGCAGTACGTTTGACTCATATCCCCACAGGTATAGTTGTTGCGAGTCAGGTAGAGAGAAGCCAGTATCAGAACCGTGATGTTGCTATGACTATGCTGAAGTCAAAGCTTATCGAGATAAAGGAACGCGAACACCTTGACAAGATAGAGGACATAAAGGGTGTTCAAAAAGAAATCGCGTGGGGTGCTCAGATCAGATCGTATGTATTTATGCCTTATACCATGGTAAAGGATCACAGGACCGGCTATGAGACAGGAAACGTAAATTCGGTTATGGATGGAGACCTCGACGGCTTTATAAATGCATATCTGAAAGCAGCAAGCCTCAACCAGCTTAAGGAGGATTTCTCAGAGGAATAAGTCGGTAAAAGAAAGAATTCGAAAGCTACCGGATTATTGTAAGTAAGTCTTAATTATTCTGAACAAGTCTATATAGTGCGTTAGAATATCTCCCGTGGTTTTGCCACGGGAGTTTTGCTTTTCTATATGCGACGGAGGATTGAGGTGAGACTTATTATAGCAATACAGAGTCTGTAGAGAGGCTACATATTATAAGCATAAAAAAAGCCGTCCGGCTGGAATTCCGGGCGGCTGTTCTTTTTTATTGAGAAAAAATATCGTAATGTCTTGACTTCAGAATACATTTGTAATACACTATATTTAGATATTATTTACTATTTTTTTGAATTGGGAGGAAATAATATGGCCATTCTGAAATGTAAAATGTGCGGAGGTACTCTGGACGTAACCGAGGGTATGACTGTGTGTGAATGTGAATACTGCGGCACGCAGCAGACCGTCACAACATCAAAAGATGAAAATATGCAGGCGCTGTTCAACCGTGCGAATATTCTGCGTATGAAAAGTGAATTTGACAAGGCTGAGCAGCTTTATGAAAAGCTGGTACAGAACAACCCGGATGACTCAGAGGCTCACTGGGGACTTATCCTCTGCAAATTCGGCATAGAGTATGTCGAGGACCCCGCCACCTTCAAGCGCATTCCCACCTGTCACCGCACTTCCTTTGATTCCATCATCGCCGATGAGGATTACAAGGAGGCTATCCGCTGCGCCGATACGATACAGCGCGGCGTTTATGAGCGTGAGGCGAAGGAGATCGACCGCATACAAAAGGAAATACTCGCCCTTTCCGCGAAGGAAGAGCCTTACGACGTTTTCATCTGCTACAAGGAAAGCGATAACGGCAGCCGCACTCCCGACAGCGTTATCGCAAACGACATCTACCACCAGCTCACAAACGAGGGCTTCAAGGTCTTTTATGCCGCAATAACCCTTGAGGATAAGCTCGGCTCGGCGTATGAGCCATGCATTTTTGCGGCTCTGAACAGCGCAAAGGTCATGCTCGCTATCGGCACAAAGCCGGAATATTTCACCGCCGTATGGGTACGCAACGAATGGAGCCGTTTCCTGAAAATGATGAAGACCGACCGCTCCAAGCTGCTCATCCCCTGCTACAAGGATATGGACGCTTACGAGCTGCCCGAGGAGTTTGCCCACCTCCAGGCGCAGGACATGAACAAAATCGGCTTTATCAATGATATCGTGCGCGGTATAAAGAAGGTCATTGTCAAGGACGAGCCGAAGTCCGCCGCAAAGGCTGCTCCTGCAACGCCATCGGGCAATCCTACCGTCAATTCACTTCTGAAACGCGCTTTCATCTTCCTTGAGGACGGCGACTGGACAAGTGCTGACGAATACTGCGAAAAGGTGCTTGATCTTGATCCCGAAAATGCCGAGGCTTATCTCGGTAAGCTGATGGCGGAGTTGAAGGTGAAAAAGCGTGAGAGTCTCAAAAACTGCGCACAGCCATTTGACAGCACTATCAATTATCAGAAAATAATGCGATATGGCGATGATACTCTCAAAACCGAAATGCAGAACTGTATTCAGTACATAAATGACAGAAACCACAAAGCATATCAGGAATCCATTTATCAGAAGGCTCTTGCAGTTTATCAGAATATGAGCTCTACAAAAGAACAGGTAACATCAGCAACGGAACAATTCATTTTAATTTCAGGATATAAAGATGCGGATAAATATGTCAGTTGGTATGGCGACAGAATAAAAGAGATCGATTATCAGAATGCAATAGGAGTTTACAAAGCTAATAATTCTTCAAAGACACAGATCAGCAAAGCAAAAAAAATGTTTGAATCTATATCGGGGTATAAGGATGCTGATGATTATGTACGTGGATATGAGGACAGGATAAATGAAATAGATTATCAGGAGGCTCTCCGTCTGAGCAGGCCGAAAAATGCTTCAAAATTCGATCTTCAAAAGGCAATGGGATTATATAAATCTACCAATGGATACAAGGATTCTGCTGAACAGATAGCAAAATGTGCTGAAAGAATAAAACGCATTAATGATCTGAAAACATACAATAAAGCTACTCAGTTGCTTTCTTCTGCAAAAGAAGATTGCAAAAACGGAGCCGAACTCCGTAAAAATAAAACTATTTCTGAAGCAATAAAGAAGATATCCGAAGCAAAGGATCTATTTACTCAAATAATAGGCACTGAGGATTCTGCCGACAAGATACAGGAATGTGACCGGCTGTCGGAGGAATATGATAAGGAAATAATAAGGATAAACGCAGAAAAACAGGCTGCGGAGATCGCTGCGAAAAAGGCAAAAAAGAAGAAAAATATCATTGCCGCAGTTGTTGCTGCTGTGGTGGCTCTCGGAATAGTGACGGCTGTATTGACATTTAATGTTATCATTCCCGAGTCAAAGTATAACAGTGCTGTGGAGTTGATGAACAGCGGAAAATATGATGAGGCGATAAAAGCTTTGAAGCAACGGACGGATATAAGGATAGTGCAGAGCAGATCATAAAATGCGAAACAAGCATCAAAGAAAAAAAATACAACACAGCAGTTGAACTTTACAACGCAAAAAAATACGATGAAGCTGTATCGCTTTATTATGAAATCAAGGGATATAAGGACTCATATGATAAACTTGCTGCAATAATAGCTAAACTGTCTTC
>JAHKXX010000062.1 GCA_020627425.1 bacterium | reverse complement strand
GCTTTTTTTCCGCCTTAGAAAGACCAGACGAGTATATCATACTGTTAACAGACAGATTCCACACCATATAACCCTTATAGCCGGATTCACCGAAAGGCAGGTCATTCTCGGAGCCGTTCAGGAAGTTGTCGAGCGGTGTCTTTCTCTTGAGCATTCTGCTTACGCCGTGTCTGCGTTTCTTGCTGTGTTCACTGTGGTCGTGTACATTTACAAGATATGCGTTCTGCTCGTTCCAGGTTGTGGATATAACATTTATTTCGAGCTCGCTTTTAGTCTTTTCGGAATAGAAGTAGGACGGTTCCATATCCGAATTGTCAAAGATCTCGTCTATATTGCTGTCCCCGTCAAAAAAGAACTCGCTGAATGTACGGGTAGCGTCAAAGGTCACCTCCGGCTTTAAAAGACGGATAATAGATTCATTGTAATAGGCTACCCTGAGGTCATCCTTTAAAACTATTGCGACAGCCCCCATGCTGGTCTCAAAAACATCAGCCAGAGGATTGTTTTCTTTTTTCTTCGTGACAGAGGCTGTAGCCTCGCCCTCTCCGACGCTGTCATACCATACCACGGCAAGTCTTGTGCCGTCCTGTGTATTAAAATGTCTGCCCCTTGAATGAAGCAGCCTGTAGTCGTCACTTCCTCCGTATTTTTCCCGATATGTCACAGAATACTCCGCATCCTCCGTCGCGAAGGCATATGCAAGGCTTGCTACCCTCTGTACATCATCCGGATGGGTGTACCTGTACATATCGTTATCGAACTGTTCCACTATATCTTCCCTTGATTTACCGTACAGCTCACACATGCCGTCGGTCACAAGCAAGGTATATACCTTACCGTTTAAGAACTGATATATGACAAACGGTATAACTGCGCTCTCAAGTTGACGACGCCTTGCAGCGTCATATTCATACAATCCGTCTGCACTCACAACAAGTATCCCCTTAACAAATAATCATAATAAAATCAGAAGTTTCGGGCATTATATCCCCAGTATTCCGTCTCCTGATATGCTACATAGACGTGATCCGCAGAAATATTCAGAACCTTGCCGAATATTTCTGTTATCCTGGCGGTCAGCCTGTTGTATTCATCGGCTCCGGCTCTGCCGTAAATTTTTACATCAATAAACGCAACCGGCTCACTGTTTGATCCGCGGAAATACATTCTCTGATTATCCTCAAAATTGAGCATAAGCCATGATTCGCTTTTTCCTCTTATAGCGGAGATCGCCTCACCAAGCTGCTTTTTCAGCTGCTCCTGTTGCTGCTTTGTTATTTCCACACTTACCTTACTGTTTATAAAAGGCATATAAACCCCTCCTTAAAAGCTTATTTCTTCGATATTTTTGGTTGCTTTGAATTTACACAGCAGATAGCTCATAACATTCAGAAGCATTATCAGTATAAACAACATAATAATTATCATCAGTGCGCCCAGTCCCGTAAACTTGAACAGCAGATATGCAGCAGCGCATATCACTGCCTCAAGCAGTATCGCAAGAGCCATATTAAAGAAAATATTGTAGTTTCCTCTGAGCGCATTAAGCTCTCCGTCCCATACAAGCTTCGGATTTACCGAGTCCATAAATATACCGAAGTATGAGGTAAAGGACACCGAAAGCAGACTCAGTATACAGCAAAATATCATCAGCTTTACACCGATATTAAGGTATATCGACGCTGCAATTACATAGACAAGCATACCGCCGCCGCTGATTATTATACTTACCGCTGCCTTCACGTTGAGCTGAGTCATATACGGAACGGGAATATATTTGATAAACGAAAAATGCTTGCCCTCGCGTGTGATAGCCGACGAAGCTATACAGTTTGCCGCTGTAACAAGCACCGACACTCCGCTTATCGCAAGCAGATATATAAGCACCGTCTCCTCATCGCCCGAGTGTATACCGTATATAAACGAGTCAAGAAAGCTCGTCCTTCCCTGAAGAACATACACAAGATACAAAAACAACGGCCAGATAAGGTTTATAAGTATACAGTTCATAAAGTATGCAGGAGTCCTGAAAAGCAGCCTGAATTCTTTTTTCATATAGGTGGCTGCGACAGGGCGCACACGTGTCTTTTTTACAACAGACTCAAAGCTTTTCCTGCCGGTGGTATTTCTGCCTCCGCTGATACCAACTACAGTACGGAAGTAGATAAGCTGAGCTATCAGCATAAACACCCCTATTGCAGCCAGATTGACGCCTATATAATAGAGCAGGTTTATCAGTGTATTGCCTGTCATAGCGTCAACAAGAAAGCCGATCTGCGGGAACACCCCGTTCATAACCCAAAGCAAAGAATTGTTCGGGTCAGAGAGCGCCTTTATCAGATGCTCGGTATCAAAGCCTCCGCTTGTCGAAACAAGTGCGATAAGACCTATTATTACCAAAAAGGTCAAAACACCGGTAATTTTGTTTACCGTATCCTTATTCTTTATAAAGCCCGATATGAGCATTACTAGCATACACAGTATCGCACAGTAAATAAGCGGAACTATAGGCAGGGTAACCATACCGATAAGCGCTATGATCCAGCTGTAAAAAGGCGCTCCGGTCGCAATAATATAGCCCGCAAAAGCGGCTATGATTATGATAAACTCCATAATGCTCTCGCTGATAAGAGCCGCAGTAAACTTTGAGCCGATTATCTGGTAGGGCTTTAGCGGCAGCGGCAGCAGGCTTTCTATATCTCCCGAGAAATAAAACACCGTAAATATCACGTTAATACCAAAAACAAATGAGAATACGGAGACTATCTGTAAAAACATCTCCACGCCGTTACTGCCGGCACCCGTCTTTATGAGGGGGCCTGTCAGCGAATATATAATAACTCCCACAAGAAAAGCCATAGGCAGCATTATACCAAACACGGCTATAATGCTCATAACAACATAAAACACCTTTTTGAATTTCTTTTCCTGCGAGGTAGGCTCTACGGTCTTCATCAGTGCAGAGGTAAGCTTCAGAAATATACTCATTTTTCTGTCAACTCCAGGAATATTTTTTCTAAGGATTCGTTCTTGTTTTCTCTTTCAAGCTTTTCCAGCGTACCGTCAAACAACAGATGTCCGTTCTTTATTATCAGAACACGGTCACACAGCTTTTCCGCAACCTCCAGAACATGGGTCGAAAAGAAAACGGCATTACCTTTTTTTGCGTGATCCCTCATAAGCTGCTTCAGCTCGAAAGCAGACTTCGGATCAAGTCCTACCATAGGCTCATCAAGTATCCATACCGGCGGCTCGTGCATGAGTGCAGCCACCACCATTATCTTCTGGCGCATACCATGTGAATAGCTCATCATAGGAGAGGAAAGCGCCGAGTTCAGTTCAAACCGCGTACAGAGGTTTTCTATCCTCTCGCGGCGCTTTTTTTCGGGAACATGATAAATATCTCCGATAAGCTCTAAAAACTCGTGTCCTTTAAGTCGCAAAAACATATCGGGGCTGTCTGCTATATAGCCGATACTCTCTTTTGCTTTTATAGGGTCGTGCCGTATATTAAAACCGTTTATTGTTATTTTTCCGACATCGGCTCTTATAATACCGGTAAGCATTTTCATCGTCGTTGTCTTACCCGAGCCGTTGGGACCAATAAAGCCGACGATCTCACCGCCCTTTACGCGAAAGCTTACATCATCAACTGCCTTGACCTTTTTATTGTAGGTTTTTGTTACATTTTCAAACTTGATCATTTAGCTCACTTCCGAAAAAAATATACAAGTCTATTGTAACATATTATACATAAATTTACAATGACAATTGAAGATTTTTAATCGCTATGTGGAAAAATATATATGATTATCGTGTTATTTTTCTGCTTTATCATTCCAAATACAGCAACATTCAACTTTGTCCTTCCAAAGCTGCCATCCGCGGATGCTTCGGATCTTACAAGACCTCTTTTCTAATAAATAATACACACCCATAACGTGGGGGTTACAGCTTTGACTCATCATAATGTGCGCGCACGCCGCCTATAAATTTCGGACGTGTACGTGCTCCTGTAATATTTGCCTGTCCTATTTTATTTACGGTAAAGGTAAGCGGCACTGCAACCTCGCGCAGGTGCATACCGATAAGCACGCCGCCTATATCTATACCTGCATCGGCTTTTATATGCTCCACGGCTACCGGATCGGTAAATGTATTATAGGCTATTGTAGCAAAGCTGCCACCTGCCTTTGGCTGAGGAACGACATTTACCTCTTCTCTGTTCTGTTTTTCGGCAGCAGCCCGTTCGACGATCAGGGCACGGTTAAGGTGCTCACAGCACTGCGCCGCAAGATAGATTCCGTTTCTTTTCAGAACGGGATAAATTCCGTTAAAAACAGCCTCTGCTATCTCCATACTTG
>JAHKXX010000061.1 GCA_020627425.1 bacterium | reverse complement strand
TGCCGTCCTGCTCCGGCAGCTGTGCAACCTGCGGCGGCTGCGCCTGATAAAAGTTAAGAAAATAAGTAAAAAGAGTTTCGCGCTCTGCGGAGCGCGACCAGAGACTCTGCCGCCTTTGTAAAGGCGGGCGAAACTTTTGTGTTTTCTTAAGAGGGACAATAAACCAAACTTGTACGCGTGCCAACAAGGTAGGCGGTAACACCGATTTGAGTGCGCGAATCGAGAGCGCAGGCACTGCGCCGCGTGCCAATGAAGTAGACAATAACACTAACTATAGTGCGCGTTCAGGGTGCAGCGTCACGCTGCCCTTGTCAAGGAGGATAAAAAATGGCACTTTCGCCGCTCATGGAGCAGTATTTAAGCGTAAAGGAAAAATACAAGGATACTATAGTCTTTTTCAGAGTCGGGGACTTCTACGAGATGTTTTTTGACGACGCAAAGCTTGTATCGGGGTTACTCGAGCTTACTCTGACGGGTAAGGACTGCGGTCTCCCGGAGCGTGCGCCTATGTGCGGCGTACCGTTTCACTCCGCCGAGACATATATAGGCAGATTGGTGCAAAAGGGCTACAGGGTAGCCATATGCGAGCAGACAGAGGACCCTGCAAAGGCAAAGGGACTTGTAAAGCGCGACGTCATAAGAATAGTTACCCCCGGTACCGTAACAGAGTCGAGTATGCTACAGGAAAACAGCAACAACTTTATCGCCTGTGTGTTTTCAGACGTAAAGTACTCGGGGCTGTCGTTTTGCGACTATTCCACAGGAGAGCTGTATGCGACCCAGGTAGAAAACGACAGGGAGCTTTCTGCTGTCAAGGACGAGCTGCTGAAATACTCCCCCAGCGAGCTGCTGCTGTGCAGAGATATGAAGGAACAAAAGCTTTTATCGGGTTTTGTGAAGGATAAGCTCAGTGCGGTAATAACCGAGGTCGATGAGACTGAATTTGATACAAATGGCTGTACAGAGGTAATAATAAAACAGTTTTCACAGACGAGATTCAAAAAGCTTGAACTGTCGGACAAGAGCGCACTTATCTCATCGTTGGGCGCTCTGTTGTCATATCTTCGTGAGACTCAGAAAAAGGGCATGGAGCGTATCACAGATATAGAAATATACCGCGGCGAGCAGTTTGTACACCTTGACTACAATACCAGACGAAACTTAGAGCTGTCAGAGCCGCTGAACAGCAAAAACAAAAACGCCTGCCTGCTGTCGGTGCTGGATAAAACAAAGACTCCTATGGGGCGCAGACTTATGAAGAGCATTGTCGAAAAGCCGCTCCTCAATATGGCAAGGATAATAAAAAGGCGAAACGCCGTATCTGAGCTTTTTGACAACGCTATTATCAGAGGCGAGCTTATTTCTGCTTTGACGGGTGTCAGCGATATAGAACGCTCTATGACGCGCATTGTCTACGGCTCTGCTAACGCAAGAGAGCTAAGAGCGCTGTGTACTGCGCTCTCAAAGCTGCCGGCAATAAAAGAGAGTGTCAAAGAAGTAAAAAGCGAGCGGCTTTGTGAACTACGCGACAGTATAGATCTCATGAGCGAGATAAGAGAGCTTATAGACTCGTCTATAGTAGACGATCCGCCCTTTCAGGTGCGCGAGGGCGGTATAATAAAGCAGGGCTACAGCCCCGAGCTGGACGAGCTGAGAAGCGATATGACCGACAGTTCCTCCGTTATGGCACAGATAGAGCTTGCAGAGCGCACAAGGACAGGCATACCAAAGCTCCGGATAGGCTATAACAGGGTATTCGGCTATTATATAGAGGTATCGAATTCCTTTAAAGAAATGGTACCGGACAACTACATAAGAAAGCAGACTCTCGTAAACGGAGAGAGATTTATAACAGAAGAGCTAAAAGATCTGGAAAAAAGAATACTCGGCGCAAAGGATCGTGCCTACGAGCTGGAGTACGCGCTGTTTGACGCGATACGAAAGGTAGTAGCAGGCACACTCGACAGGGCTACAGCCACCGCCTCGGCAGTAGCAGGGCTTGACGTGTGCGCCTCCCTTGCGGAGACGGCGTTTCTTAATAACTACTGCTGTCCCGAGTTTACGCTTGACGGCTCGATAAAGCTTATCGAGAGCCGTCACCCGGTCGTTGAGTCTCTGACAAAGGGCGCAGGATTTGTGCCGAACGATGTAGACCTTGATATGAACGACAACAGGGTCGCTATCATCACAGGTCCGAATATGGCAGGAAAGTCTACATATATGCGCCAAACGGCTCTTATAGTCCTTATGGCACAGATGGGCTCCTTTGTTCCTGCAAAGAGCGCAGAGCTGTCGCTTGTAGACAGTGTATTCACCCGTATAGGCGCATCCGACGATCTGTCGTCGGGACAGTCTACCTTTATGGTAGAGATGAACGAAGTGGCATATATACTAAAGCACGCCACTCCCAAAAGCCTGCTTATCCTTGACGAGATAGGCAGGGGTACGTCTACCTATGACGGTATGAGTATCGCACGCGCTGTTCTCGAATATGTCGCAGACAAAAAGAAGCTCGGCGCAAAGACGTTGTTTGCTACACACTATCACGAGCTGACGGTGCTTGAAGATAAGCTCGGCGGCGTCAGAAACTATAATATAGCCGCAATAAAGCGCGGTGATGATATAACCTTCCTTCGAAGGATAATTCCCGGCGCTGCCGACGAAAGCTACGGCGTAGAGGTCGCAGCCCTCGCAGGACTGCCGGAGTCCGTGATAGAGCGCGCAAAGAAAATACTAGCAGAGCTTGAAAAAGGCGGAAACAAAACACAGAGAAAAAAGAAAAAGTCTGATGAGAGCGAGCAGCTGACTCTTATAGCGGAGGAAACACCTCTCGAGAAACGTATACGCTCTCTGGATATAAACACTCTGACCCCGATGGACTCTATGAATATACTGTTCGAGCTGATAAAGCTTTGCGGGAAAGAGTAAAAAGTAAGGGGAAAAAATATGGGGAGGATAAACGTACTGTCAAAGCAGGTCGCTGAGCTTATCGCAGCAGGCGAGGTAATAGAGCGTCCTGCTTCGGTAATAAAGGAGCTTGTGGAAAACTCTATCGACTCGGGGGCGACCTCTGTCACGATAGAGATACAGCACGGCGGAATAACCTTTATGCGTGTTTCAGACAACGGCTGCGGTATTATGCATGACGATGTAAAAAACGCCTTTCTGCGCCACGCAACAAGCAAAATAAAAATCGAAAACGACCTTGACAGCATAGCCACCCTCGGCTTTCGCGGAGAGGCTCTTGCATCTATCTGCGCCGTGTCAAAGGTACAGCTGATAACAAAAAGCGACAGTGAAGAGCTTGGCACAGAATACGTCCTCGAGGGCGGAGAAGAAAAGCTCTACAGGCAGACCGGCTGTCCACAGGGCACGACCTTTGTAGTAAGGGATCTGTTCTATAATGTCCCTGCCCGTATGAAATTTCTGAAAAAAGACGTCGCCGAGTCAAACGCCGTCTCTACTCTGATAGACAGGATAGCCCTGTCTCACCCGGAGATAAGCTTTACTCTTATACGCGACGGCAGACAAACTCTGAAGACCTCGGGAACAGACAAGCTTTTCGAGACTGTATACCAGGTCTTCGGCAAGCAGTTCTACTCCTCTCTGGTACCGTGTGATTACGAGTTTGACGGGATAGCCGTATCGGGCTTTGTTTCTAAGCCCGAAAGCTCTGACAAGGCTTCAAGAAGTATGCAGACCTTTTTTGTCAACGGACGCTATGTACGCACAAAAACCGCCGTCGCAGCTTTAGAACAGGCATACCGCGGCAGTATAATGGTCGGCAAGTTTCCGTCCTGCGTGCTGTCCCTTACCCTTGACCCGTCAAGGCTGGACGTAAACGTACACCCTGCAAAGCTGGAGATAAGGTTTAATAACGAGCGTCCCATATACGACTGCGTTTACTATGCGGTAAAGTCCGCTATAGCAAAGTATGACCCTAAAAACAGCACCGAGCGCGAGTTTATTCCGACAAACCCAAAATCAATAGCTCCTACAGCCGACAGAGGAACTCAGCTTGGCTTCTCCTACGGCACGGATGATAAGAACGAGCCGCAGATCTTTGTTCCCCCAAAAAGCACCCTCGGCTCCGTTATGGTGTCGGACGTAGGGACTGCTGCCGATATATATAGATATAAAGACAATATAAAAAGCGTAGATATGTCGGAGTATATAAAAGAAAAAATCGCAGCACAAGAGAAAAAGGCTGCGGCTCTGAATATAAAGGAGATAGCAAAGAGCACAGAGACAACTCCCGAAGATAACAGCAAAAATGAGCAAATACCCCTCCCCCATGTTTCTGAGGCTTTGACGGAAGAGGAAAATACAGAGGATAATGACAGCTCCGAAGAAACTACACAGGAGAGCAGCAAAACGAATACTGAAATGCTTTCGTCTCTTAGAGAGCTGAAATGCTTCTCTATAGTTGAGGATGAGCAAAGAGAGCCTTCGTGGAAATATATAGGAGAAGCGTTTGATACATATCTTATAATCGAATATTCCGATGACAGGCTGATGTTTATCGACAAGCACGCGGCTCATGAAAGACTGATATATGAACAGCTGAAAAAAAGAGAGGGCGACGCCTCTATGCAGATGCTGCTCGAGCCTGTCACTGTTACACTTGATAAGGCAGAGCTTGAGGCTGTAAGTGAAAGCCGACAAATGCTGCTCGATTCGGGCTTTGACGCAGAGCCGTTCGGAGAGCACACCGTGATAATCCGCGCGGTACCCATAATTATGAAAAAGCTTGACATAAGCGAGCAGTTTATGGAGATAGCCGAGTATCTTGTAAAGCACCGGAAAGTAGTGCTTACCGAAAAAATGGAATGGCTGTATCAGAACACCGCGTGCAGGGCTGCCATAAAGGCAGGCAACAAAAACAGCAGCGAAGAGCTGATAAAGCTCGCCGTGACTCTGGAGCAGCATCCCGAGATAAAATACTGTCCCCACGGCAGACCGATATATTTCTTTATGTCAAAAAAGGATCTGGAAAAGGGGTTCAGGAGGATATGAGCGCTTCGCTAAATGAATACTGAAGACTGAAGACTGAAAACATAAAAATGATAATAAATCATAATATCGGTTGATTTAATAACCCCCAATATGATATAATAGTGATATCTAATGATACTTTGAAAGGGGTGCGGGATATGAATAATTATGAAGAAGAAACAACTGAAAAGGTCAATATCGCATCATCAAAGCTTACACCGCAGGAGGAGATAGACTTCCTTAAAAGACGGCTCGAGGAAAGCGAGCTGCAAGCAACAGAGAAAAACATAGCGCTTATAGAAATGACAGCAGCAAGAAACGCCCTGTATAAGTCCCTGCAGGAAACTCAGATGCGCCTTGCGGAGAATATGAGCCAGAGAGAAAACGACATAGAGGCATACCAAAAGGAACTGGAACTTCGTTTGCAGGAAAAACGGGAACTGCAGGAGCAGTATGACGCCCTCGTTATAAAAGCCAAGCGATATGACGAGCTGCAGGAGAGCCTGATAAAAATAAAGATGAATGCCGAAGTCCGCGCCCACGGCGTTATAGACGAGGCTCAGGAAAAGGCTATGGACACCATAATGCTCATAGACGATATAGAAAAGGAAATAAAGCTTTTCCGCGACGACGTTACATATTTACGGCGCGATATCCAGATAGGAACCGTCACTCTTGACGACAGACTGGAAAACATCTATCTGCGGCTGTGCAAAAACCTCGACAGACTTCTTGAGATAAAGGAAAACTTCTATGTAAAGAACTCTCTGCCGATGGACGACGATAAGGCTGTCTTTGACGGCAATGCGCCGACTATACAGTATCCGTCCGAAATGGACACGATACCGGAGGACAAAACAGAGTAATACAAACGGGGGAAGCCTTCGGTTTCTCCCGTTGTTTTGTGTATACCCTTAACATCACCCGAAGCTTTTGGACATATAATAGCTCTGAGGTGATATTTTGGAAAAGCTGAAGATATATATTGCTTGCTCACTGACCCTTATGTGTGCCTTTCTGTTCGGCGGACTGCTCTATACCGCAGTAAGCGAGCCTGTAGAAACCACAAACACTGTGCCTGCTGTCAGTCGTACCGTAGTGATAGACCCCGGGCACGGAGGTGAAGACGGCGGAGCCGGCGACAACGGTGTACTTGAAAAGGACGTAAACCTCAGTATTGCACTAAAGCTGCGCGATATGCTCCGCGCCTGCGGTATAAATACAGTTATGACCCGGGACAGTGATATATCCGTCTATGACAGCAGCGCGTCCACTACACGCGAAAAGAAAAATTCAGATCTGCAAAACCGCGTAAAGATGATCAATTCCTCAAAAAACAATATCCTTATAAGCATACACCAGAATAAATTTACAGAGAGTAAGTACAGCGGCGCACAGATATTCTACTCTTCAAACGACCCCGAAAGCGCGCAACTCGCAGAAAAGGTCAGGGGTTCCATTGTAGGACTACTCCAGCCCGACACCAAGAGAGAGCTGAAAAAGGGTGCCGACGGAGCATATATTCTAAAAAAAGCCGAAATACCGGCAATAATCGCCGAATGCGGATTTCTTTCTAATCCGGAAGAAGCAAAGCTGTTATCAGACGACAGCTACAGACAAAAAATGGCATTCGCAATATTCTGCGGAGTGCTGGAGCACCTGAACAATACAGTTTAAATATCAATAGACAGGACTAATATAACAGGAGAATGAAAATGTCACCGAAAGCAAAAACTATGTACGTCTGCTCTGAATGCGGACACGAAAGCGCAAAGTGGTACGGCAAATGTCCGGGCTGCGGAGAATGGAACTCTATGACCGAAGAAATAAGCGAAAGCCCTGTGCTGAGCCGCTCTTCCTCGATCCAGCGACCGAGACGAGCAGCCGGCAAGCC
>JAHKXX010000060.1 GCA_020627425.1 bacterium | reverse complement strand
TGTTGGCATCTTCCTATCTTTCCGGGCAGTCACCCACCAAGTATTTTCGGCACTACAGGGCTTAACTTCCGTGTTCGGTATGGGAACGGGTGGACCCCCTGCGTCATCAACACCAACTTTTTTATCGCTTTTTCTGACGACTCAATTATAATACCACAATACACTTCAAAATGCAAGTGTTTTTTAAATTTTTTTAAATTTATTTTCTTACTTATAGTATATATATTTATATATAATACTATTTGTATTTTTGTACTTACAAAAACAGCGCCGACAAAATGCGGCGCCGTAAAAGTTTTATTTGCTCTCGTCGATCCCGAGATTTTTTTCCTCTTTTTCTTCTTTTTCCTTTTTAGCCTTTTTCTTCTGCTCCTTAGGATCTACAGGCTGCTTACCGGGAGTGTCAACAGAGGATATTGCCCACTTCTTGAAGCGCATTCTCGTTTTATCGTTGCCTGTTTCTATCACTATAGTCTCATCATCATCGCGGACAGCGATAATTCTGCCGACGATACCGCCGATAGTTGTAACATCATCGCCTATCTCTATATTGTTTCTCAGCTCGTCCTCTGCCTTTTGCTTTTTTCTCTGGGGACGGATAAGCAAGAAATAAGCAACGCCGATAACAACGACCCATATACCTATTGTCAAAACACCCTGCCATATACTTGCCTGCTGACCGCCGGCAGCAGCCGCAACTGTTGACTGGTCAAGAAATTCAAAAAACATATTCTTCTTCCTTTCGTTAATTCTTAAATACCCATCGTTTTTGGTCTCACAAGTCATATTATACCAATTTAAAAATGGAGTTTCAAGAGTTTGAAGCGATATTTAAACGGTTTGGAAAAGTGATACTAAAATTTAAGGATAAGGTACAAATATATGTACATATCCGCAGAGGCAGCGTGACGCTGCACCCAATTCGCGCACTCTGATCAATGTTACCGCCTACTTTATTGGCACGCGTACAGGCTGGGTTTATTGTCCCTCTTTGTCCGCGTCGTGCCGCACAGGGCGGCGCTCGTGCTGGTTTAGAGTTGAGGCAAGTTTATTTCTCTGCATTATTTTGAAACCGCAGAAGCTCTCGCTCCTGCGGTTATGATTTTACTATAAGTATTTAATTTTATTATTATACTATTTGTAATTATACTTTAGCAAGTCCTGCGTCAACGCGCGCGATAAAGAGTGCGTCGGCTATATCCGCGCTGCCGTCGCGATTTACGTCGGCTGCCTTAGTCTGATCAACACTGAGTGTTGCAAGTCCTGCGTCTGCGCGCGCGATAAAGAGCGCGTCGGCTATGTCTGCACTGCCGTCGCCGTTTACGTCGCCGAGAGTAAATACAGGATCAGGATCAGGCTTACTGAGTGCGATAAACTCAAATCCGTTGTCCTTCGCATAGCGCTCTGCTTCGGTACCGTTGTAGCCGGTTATCGTAAAACCGGAAAGTTTTTCGAAATCATATCTTTCATTATAAGAAAAAGTATAACCCAAAGCACGTTCATCAATATATCTGACGCTGTCTGGAATGGTTATGCTCATGAGAGAGATGCAATCACAGAACGCAGCTCCTCCAATAATCGTCACGCTGTCGGGGATAGTTATATTTTTAAGGGAAGTGCATTCATCAAACGCATAACCCTCAATTCTCGTCACACTGTCAGGGATAGTATACTCAGTACGAGTGATACCGCCCGGGCAACATATTAATATTTTTTGGTTCTTATCGAATAAAACGCCGTCCTGTGAACTATATTCTGTATTATTTTCATCTACTTTTATCTCTTTAAGAGATGTACAAGAAACAAACGCATTTTTCCCGATACTTGTCACGCTGTCCGGGATAGTTATACCACTGAGGGAGGAGCAACCATAAAACGCTTCATCCCCGATACTTGTCACGCTGTCCGGGATAGTTATACCACTGAGGGAGGAGCAACCATAAAACGCTTCATCCCCAATACTTGTCACATTGTCAGGAATGTTTATGCTACTGAGAGCACTACATTCCCAGAATGCACGATTTCCTATACTCGTCACACTGTCGGGGATAGTTATGCTTGTAAGATCGGTGCAGTCAAATGCGCTGCCTGCAATTTCAGTTGTACCGTCTTTTATTATAATATCTGTATCATCTTCTGACATATAACCTTTGTATTTATATGCTACCTTTCCAAAATAAAGCATACCGTCGGGCTGATTTTCATACCAAGGTGTCTGATCAAACGCATCACCTCCGATACTCGTCACACTGTCGGGGATAGTTATGCTCTTGAGGTCGTAGCATTCATCGAACACATTCTCTCCTATTTTTGTCACGCTGTCCGGGATGGTTATACTTTTGAGGGAACTACAATGCTCGAAAGTATCGTCTTCAATACTCGTCAAGCCGTCCGGGATGTTTATGCTTGTGAGGGACTGGCAAAACATAAACGCACCCAGTCCTATACTTGTCACGCTGTCCGGGATAGTTATACCCTCGAGAGATAAACAATAAGCAAACGCACCTTCTCCAATACTCGTCAAGCTGTCCGGGAGTTTTATACTTTTGAGTGTATCGCAATACCAAAACGCCTCGCCTGCAATTCCAATTGTGCCGTCCTTTAGCGTAATTTTTGTATCTTCAGGCATATCGCCTTTGTATTTATATACTATCTTTCCGAGATAAACCACACCGTCGGGCTGATTGTTATACCAAGATGTTTCATCAAATGCATACAGTCCGATATTAGTCAAGTTGTCGGGAATGATTATGTCCCCGAGCGATTCGCAACATCTGAATGCACCATACCCAATGTTTGTCACACCATCCGGGATGATTATGCTTTTGAGCGATGTGCAATTAGAAAACGCTTCATCTCCGATACTCGTCACGCCGTCCGGGATAGTTACGCTTTCGAGGGATTCACACCCGATAAACGCACCTTCTCCAATACTCGTCACACCATCTTTTATTATAACCTTATCTATATAGGAATTTTCATAAAAAGGACTTATTCCATATTCGTAATTATACATCTCCCCCGTACCGCTGATAGTAAGGGTTCCATCACTGTCGAGACTGTAGTTTACATTCTTTCCGCATGAGCCGGAGTCTATTATTTCAGTCTCACCCGCCAGGATAAATTTTAATCCATTGTCATTTGCATATCGCTCCGCCTCGCTACCCTTGGAACCGCTTATCGTGAGATCGGTCATTATTTTAGTTTCACTACTGTCCTCGTCATAATAATAACCTAAAGCCTGATCTCCGATACTCATCACGCTATCCGGAATGGTTATTCGCTTGAGGGAGGTACAATCACTGAATGCCCTCTCCCCTATACTCGTAACACCGTCCGGGATAGTTAGACTTTTGAGTGATTCACAGTCCGGGAATGTATAGTCCCCGATACTCGTCACGCCGTCTTTTATTATAATCTTCTTTATATCCTCATTATCCCAAAAAGGACTCTCGGCATAATAGTAATCATCCATCGCCCCAGTACCACTGATAGTGAGAGTTCCTTCGCTGTCGAGGGTATAAATCACGTTTTCTCCGCATGAACCGGACTCCACTATATCCGCCGCATTTACAGTGATACCAAAGGGCGTTTCACTGCCGGGTATAGCCGCCGTCGCCCCGACAGTTCCTGCAAGCATAGCAAACGCGAGTGCGCTCGCTATAAATTTTCTTATTCTATGCATAGATATACCTCCTCTATAAGATGATAAATAGTATTACTCTCTTATTATATAGCAAAAACTACAAAATATCAATGGTATGTTGAGATGTTTCTTAATTAATTTAAAAACCGCAGAGACACAAGCCTCTGCGGTTAATATTATACTTGACGTATAATTTTTTATTAATATACGATTTGCTATATCAGAGATTTGGTATAAGCTGTGCGTCAAATCTTGCGATCATAAGTGCGTCGGCTATATCCGCGCTGCCGTCGCGATTTACGTCGGCTGCCTTAGTCTGATCAACACTGAGTGTTGCAAGTCCTGCATCTGCGCGTGCGATATAGAGCGAGTCAGCTATATCTGCACTGCCGTCGCCATTTACGTCGCCCATTACTACGGGATCTTCCGGTACAAAGGGCTTGCCGGTGTCTACGGAAACTCTGTTGTTGTTTTCGTCTGAGTAGCTGTAGGATACAGACCATGTCTTGTAATCGTCGGTGTTTGTGTTGATAACTACGACTACATTTTTAGCGTCCGCGTCAAGCTTTATGTTTTTCTGGCTGTTCTGTGTTATATCCAGCTTTTCGTCGTATGCGCCCCAGCTATAGCTCCAAGCGGCATCTGCGCGTACCTTGAATTCGGTACCCTTTGGCTGATTGCCGATATTTGCAACGAATACTCCCGGAGCTGCTTTTGTCATTTCGACATCTGATTCCCAACCGTTGAAGCTGCCTGTTACGCCAAAGGTATGCTCGTTCGGATCAAACTTGCTGTCTCCGCTGCCTGACTGTATAGGATAGCCGCCTACAGGCCAGAGGTTATAGTCGTCACCCGTTGTGTCAAGGGTAACTACAAGGTTGCACGGATATTCCGCTGTTGCAGAGCAGTTTGTCTGGCTGTTAAATGTGCGGTCATATCCAGGCTCGTATACGCCCCAGCTGTCGGCCCATGCACCGTCTGCACGAACCTTGAACTGCATCTCGCCTGCGGGAAGGTCTGTAACAACTGCTGTATATACGCCGTCGCCGTCCTCATCGGTAAGACGGGCGATGTCTGATGTCCACTTGTTAAAGCTGCCCATAACAGTGAGGGTGTGCTTTGTCGGATCATATTCTCTTTCTTCTGAACTTTCCTCCGAGCTCTCGTCTGAGCTTTCGTCGTACTCACCGGAAATGTCTATCCACTTTGTATCGTCATAAAGCATCTTATCGGTATATACCATCTCGAGTCCGTCCTGCATAGCACCCGGAAGCTGAGAACCTGCGCCGTTATTGAATATTATCATTATGTGCTTGCACTCAGAGAATTTCTCGGGCAGCTCATAGTAGTAGTAGCCGTTGCCGTTGTCCTTCATGCTTTCGCCGGGCCACTCTGCGTTTTTAATTGTCTTTGACTTACCGAAGGTGACCTCGTCATAAACATAGATATTCATCTTTGCCCAGTCTACGTCTGTACCGTCGATAACAACTCCGCCGCCGTTCAGTACCGGCAGTGCTCTGCCTGCTTCTTTATTATAGATATAGACAGCCTTTATTTCTTTATTTTCGGAGTTCTTCGCAGTAAGTGTAAGGGTTATTTTTCCCTCGTCGGTGTTTTTGCCTATCTCGATAGTATCGCCTGTTTTAAAGCTGCCGCTGTCACCGTCAGAGGTAGTGTATTTAGCGTCGGTAACGTCCTGAGCTGTCAGCACTACAGAAAGCGTATCTGTCTTGAAGGTCGTATCGGAGTCAACGGAAGCCGATACCCTGCTGAGGAAGCTTGAGTTATATACTACTGCAATACCCGTCTCACCGACTGTACCGGTTATCTTGTCTGCCGTTACGGTAAAGGTGTTGCCTGTTACCTCGTCCTTATAGGTTCCCGCAGGAACATCGCCGTTTGTATTGTCAACACTGACGCTGCCGCTGCCCTTACCGCATACTATTACAGCTCCGCCGCCCTTACGGGTAACAACGGCGCAGTTATCAGAAACACTGTATGTGCTCGCCTTGCCTGTCATAGCGTTATGGAAGTGGTTAACAGCAGCTACCTCGGCACTTCTGAAGTGGGTACTGCCCTTTACGCCGATCATTATCAGTTCGCGGTCATCCGCAAACGGTCTTGACAGGTAGAGTGAAGTAGCGTCATTCTGAGCAGCCATAACGGCATATGCTCTGTCAACGAGGTTCTGATCGACCATTGTAGTTGCATTACCCTCATCGGTATTAGAATATGTATCGTGGCTCTCGCCCCAGTACACAAGCTTTGACGCGCTGACGTCGTGCTTTGCCCAGTTACCGACAGACGTAGCGGCTCTGCCGCCTCTGAATGCGCTGAGTACATTTCCGCCGCAGTTATTATCGGTAATAGACATATAGTCGGTATATTCCTTGACAAGGCTGATGATCTTTTCCTGACCGCCGCCGTCGACCGGAGCGTTCAGTATCTCGCCGTAGTTATAGAGTCCGGTATCCGTAACAACCTTCCAGAAGTCACAATCCTCGCTGGGCAAGCCTATATGCTTTGCAGCGTCCCATCTGATACCGTCTACACCGATGCCTTTCAGCTCCTCGGCATATTTCTTGACTGTCTGCTGTACATACTCGTTTTCGGAATTAAGGTCTGCGTAATCGCCCATTCTGTCGTGAGTAACGGAATATCTGTCGCTGTAGGAGATCTTCTTTTCACTCGGATGCCAGTATTCATCGGCAACGAGATCCTCCTGAATATTTTCGTGGTCGCCTGCAAGGTGGTTTGCTACCACGTCAACGATCACCTTTATACCGTATTTATCAGCCTCGGTACAAAGATTCTGAAGATCCATCTTCGAGCCAAGCTCGTTCGTCTGAACAGAAAAGCCCAGCGGCTGATAAAGCCAATACCACTGACCCTTTCCTGCGCCCTGCTGAGCAGGGGATGTCTGTACGGCAGTAAAGCCTGCCTGAGCTATATTTTCAAGCTCTGCCGTAATATCGGTATACTTCCAATCAAAGCAATGCAGTATCGTACCCTCTTGTATACTTTCCGCAAGCTCATAATCGGTTGCTGCCGCCGTAACCGGAGTCTGTGCAAAGCCTCCGAGTCCCGCAAAAACCGTTACTGCCATTGCGCCCGCAAGTATAGTACAAAGTGTCTTTTTACTTATGCCTTTTTTATCCGCATTGACCATTTTTGTCACACTCCCATTCTGTTTTTTTATTACATATATTATACCTCCCTCCCCTCCCCCCTGTCAAGGCGCAGTGCCTGCGCGGTCGATTCGCGCACTCTGATTGATGTTACCACCTACCTATCGGCACGCGTACGAGCGGGGTTTATTGTCCCTCT
>JAHKXX010000059.1 GCA_020627425.1 bacterium | reverse complement strand
TATTTTCATAATGAGAATATCCGCTTTTTACTGTTATTACAAATAATAGCTAAAAATTTCCTTAAGTTGGTTATAATTATGACTTGATTTTAGTTGCCGGTATGAGTTATCATTAATAGGTATAGCCGGCTCATACCGGTAGTAAACGGACGAAGTTGTCAAAAAACGTAAGCTTTTGACTGATACAAAATATCGGAATATATATACCTGATTATTACGAAAGGAAAGTCTATGGCGCAAAATGATTCCCAAAACGGCTTTGTCAGATTCCTTAGAGAATGTTTCATAATAGACTTTGACAAGCCGCTAAGTATAAAAAACCAGTTTACAATAATGTTTGTCACCCTGTTTATATCCGTTGCCTTGTTTTCGGTTGTTTACGGTATATCGGTACTGTCACACCCCTTGGATATAGCCGAGGCTGCGGCAGCCTCCGATGAAAGCTCCGACAGCTCTGCTAAAAAAAATCAGGTATCCGAGCCGGAGATAAAGCCTGCGGTGCTGCTCAAAAAAATGACGAGTATAACAAGATCCGCCGAGCAGATACACGAAGGCTATCTTATACTTGTCAATAAGGACAATTCCTGCTACCATAACGGAGAGAATGTTATATCCCTTCTCGGTGATAATGTCAAGTCGGACTCATATATGGTTACCGACGACTCTGTAAGACTTGATGAGGGCATCGTGGACAATGTAAATGCTATGTTTGATGATTTTTACTCTATCTACGGTGAGAACAGTGTGATCATGGCATGCGGCTTTCGCAGTGAAGAATTACAGCAGGAGCTTTTTGATGATGAAATAAACAGCAAGGGAGAGACCGAGGGAGAGATGTGGGTAGCTCCTCCGGGCTACAGCGAGCACCAGACGGGCTACGCTTTTGATCTTGATCTTTTGCTTGAGGAGGGTACCTCCGGCATAGATTATGACGGACAGGGTATATACAGCTGGATAAACGAGAATTCATCACAATATGGCTTTATACTTCGTTATCCGGAGGGTAAGGATGATATTACCGGCTATGAATATGAGCCGTGGCACTTTCGCTATGTAGGAGTACCCGAAGCACTGTATATAACGGAACACGGTCTTACTCTGGAAGAATATATAAAAACAGTACAAGCCCATAACGTAAACGACCCTATACTTATAAAGGACCGGGGCGACGGCGAGAAAATGTGGTGTACATACTTTGTTCCTGCCGATAAGGACGGCGGCGATACAAAGGTACCCGTTCCCGTGGAATATGATTATACCGTTTCGGGTGATAACATCAGCGGCTTTATCGTTACGGTACAGCTGAAATGATCAGACAGGGTGCACTATCGTACAGAAAAGCCTTGATTTTCTTACAATGCCACTGTTTACAAGTCTACTCACCCAGGAGCAGTGATGAATATATTTCCTCTGTTCAGGGTATCGGTCTTATTTTGTCTGTACTGTTTCTTCCGGATTATAGTTTTGTCATAGACGGATATACAACGCTTTTTAGCTATATACTCTTTGTGATAGCCAATTATATAGGTATGCGTTTTGCTCTGAAAAAAGAAGGAGTGAAATTCGAGCTGTTTAAGGCAAAAGACCTGATCCTCATATTCATAGGCTTTGTTTTGTCGGCTTATCTCGGGGTCGCACTGTACGGGTCATTGCCGGCAAGAATAGCTGTTACGCTTATTGTACTGCTTATATTGTTCATTTTCCGCAAGCCGTTTATCAAAAGACTTTCTGTTCTGAGAAAACCAAAAGGCTCCGGGACTGTCAGTATATCGGCTGAGGAAAACGGACAATGAGTATGGTGCATTTTAAAAAACAATAAACAAGGCTTTTCTGCCTTAATTGGGAGAGGGATATAATGACTATAAAGGAAAAAGCCGAAAAGGCTGCTATGCTGAAAAAAAGCGGAGCCTGTAACTGCTGTCAGGCTGTGACTGCGGTTTTGTGCGACGAGGAGTCAATGGATACCGTTATGAAGCTTGCGTCGGGCTTCGCGGTCGGTATGGGAAATATGGAAGGTACCTGCGGAGCGCTCGTGGGAGCTGCTATGGCTGCCGGACTGAAAACGAACGGAGCCGGTACGGTAAGGTACAGTAAAAGGATACAGGAGCTTTTTGTGAAGCGCTGCGGATCGAGTATATGCAAGGATCTGAAGGGCTACGGCTCTGACAGACCCCCTGTGCCGTGCGACAGATGTGTATACGAAGCTGTGCTTGCATACGGCGAAATAATGGGTGAATAGCCTATGGAGCTGCTCACAAATGTGCTGCTCGATATATGGGACGTGTTGTCGTCATACTGCCTGACGGCATTGTTGTTTTCTGCATTTTTTACAGTAGTTTATGTACTGCTGGGCTATGAGAGCAAAAAAAGCTTTTTAAAACAGCTTGCGGATACGGTCATAAAGGACAGAGAGTTTCAAAGGTTTTTTGTACTTGTATACTTTTTCTTTCTGCTGATATGCAAGACTCTGCTGTGCAGGATCGGTATGGGACTGGAGCCTCTCGGCAGTATAATGAACGGCTGGCTTTTTACGGGGAACAAATATCTGAACCCTCCGTCCCAGTCAATAGAAAACATAATAATGCTTATGCCGTATCCTGTTCTCATATATTGGAATTATCACGACGATATTTTTCACGGTAATTTTACTCTGAAGAACGTCGCTGTGAAGTCGTTTTTTATTACCCTAGGTATGTCGGCATTTATCGAAGCCTCCCAGACTGTATTTGCACTCGGCACGCTGCAATTGTCCGATCTGTTCTACAATACCCTCGGAGGGGTAATATCCGGTATGCTGTATTATCTCGTACTGAATCATTTTAAAAAAAGAAAGAGCCGCAGTCAGCACTGAATGCTGTCTGCGGCATTTTTACTTTGTACTTATCAGATCCTTTACGACCTCTGAAGCAATTATCAGTCCGACGACCGACGGCACAAATGAAACGCTGCCCGGAGTCGTCTTTTTTGTTACGGGGTCCTGTTCCGTAATGACCGGCGATATGGGCTGTTCCTTTGAGTAAACCACCTTAAGTCTTTTTATGCCCCTGCTTTTCAGCTCTCTTCGCATTACTCTTGCAAGCGGGCATACGCTTGTTTTATAAATATCGCTGACTTCAAACATAGTAGGGTCAAGCTTGTTTCCTGCTCCCATAGACGATATTATGGGTACGCCGTTTTCATCTGCTCTCATAACAAGATCTATTTTTGCGCTTACTGTATCTACGGCGTCTATTATATAGTCGTAGTTCTTAAAGTCAAAAAGGGAGGCTGTATCACTGTTATAGAAAAGCTCATAGGTGTTTATATGTACCTCCGGCGATATGTCCGCGGCGCGCATCTCGGCTGCCCTTACCTTTGGCATACCTACAGTAGAATGAAGCGCTATTATCTGTCTGTTTATATTCGACAGACTGACAGTGTCCTTGTCTATAATATCCAGTGTACCTATACCGCTGCGAAGGAGTGCCTCCAGTGTATAGCCTCCGACGCCGCCGATCCCGAATATTGCCACTCTGGAAGTCTTCAACTTTTCCATAGCCTCTTTCCCAAGCAGCAGTTCTGTTCTGCTAAAGATCCCGTCCAATCGTATCATTCCTTTTTAAATAAGTTACGATACCATTATACACCTTTACGAGAGCTTTTTCCATAATGCCTATATACTTTTGGTAATATGCGCAGAGCATTTTTCAAATGCCGTGTCCGCTATGATAACATTTTCCGGAAGCGTTACCTCATCAAGGCTTTGACAGCCGTAAAAGGTATTTGTGCCTATAGTGTCTATATTATCGCATATATCAATATGCCTTAGTGACATGCAGTTTCTGAATGCCTCACTCATCAGGTGTATATTATCCGGGATAGAAATACTCTCTATACGGCGGCAGTTACAGAAGGTGCCGTTTAGCTCTGTCAGGCTGTCGGAAAGCTTTACGCGGCGCAGTGATGTACAGTCAAAAAAAGCTCCCCAGCCTATCTTTTGAACAGAGTCGGGCATTATTACGGCTTCAAGTCTGCTGCAGCCGCTGAATGCAAAGCTGCCTATTCGCTTCAGCCCTTCCGGCAGGACGATTTCTCTCAGTGCGCTGCACCCCTCAAACGCTCCGTCGGCTATTATTGTGGTGCCGTCCCGTATTACGACACTTGTGATACAGCCATCCCGGTCTTTTTTGCGGCAGAAAATATGCCCGAGGTAAAACGAACCGTCCGGAGAGGCTTTTATTCCTGTCATATCAAACGCACCTTCGCCTATGCGTACAACACTGTCGGGAAGTTCTGCATCGCGCAGAGCCTTGCACCCAAAAAAGGCATACGAGTATATATACCTCAGTCCGTCCGGAAAAACGATCCTGCATAGGGAGGTACAGTATCTGAAGGCTCCGTCTCCGACTGATACAAGACCTGCGGGCAGAGCTATGCTTCTGAGCGCTCTGCACCCCTCAAAAACAGAGCTGTCTATTTCCTTAAGTCCCTCAGGCAGCCTTAGCTTGTTCAGCATAGAGCAGCCGAAAAAAGCCTCATAGCCTATTTTTTTAACATGGTCGGATATGTACAGCTTTTTCAGTGCTTTGTTGTTTTTAAATGACTGAGGCATAATTTCCGTTATGGGTATGCCGTCTACATCATCCGGTATACAAAGCTCTGTGCCGGCGCCTTCATATTTTACCAGTGCATAGCTGTCATCAAGCTCTTTGAGGACAAAGCCGTTATACTTTCGTTCTATATTATTCTTCATAGTAGCAGCCCCCTTTATTGAGATTATTATACATTATGGTTTTTAAAAAATAAACGGCGATGTAATAAACGACTTCAAAATGTAATTATTGACCGCTTGTTTCTCATTAAGGTTTTTTTGGGGCTTGCATATCAAAAAACTAAGCAGTTTCTGAAATAAAAACATTTGTTATCCGTTAAACAGTATGTTGACCATATGGTTTACAGATAGATATACTATTTAATTAAGCGGAGACTATTTGACGGGAACAGGAAAACATAGTAAAAAACGGCAGTGATCTTGCATTTATTCGCACAAAACAAAGAAATAAAGCAAATACACACAAATTTCACTATACAAATTTTTCAAACTGATTGTATTTTATAATAAAATGTACTATAATAAATGTGTATGTAAATTTTACAAAAGACCATTACAGAAACGGAAAGAATATTTTATGTTGAATATATATTCTATGATAAAAAAGCACAGACGAATCATATTGTTTGTATGCGATGTTCTTCTCTGGAATTTATCGTATTATCTTTCGTTTGCTATAAATAAGGATGATTTTCTGCTGACAGGCGAGATGAACGCTTTTTTGTGCGGACTGCCGGTAGAGAATATATGTTTTGCGACGGTATTTTTACTGTTCAGACTCTACGACAAGCTGTGGCGCTATGCGGATATTGAGGATTTCTTTTATGCCGGTATAGCGTCTCTCAGTGCAAACCTTGCATTTATGGTCACCATGATGACGCTCGGCAGCTTTTGGGCAGGCTTTGACCTCGGTTCCAAAATATATGTGACCTTTGCGCTGATGTCTACATTTTTTGTGGTAATGTTTCGTATTATCTATAGGCTCAACAAGATCCTCGAGAGACGGAACCTTGCCGGAAAAGCAAAAAAGCGTCTGATGATAATCGGAGCCGGCGAGGGTGCGCTGTCCGTGCTGAGCGAGCTGTCAAAGGCTCCGGGTAATGAATATATACCCGTCTGCATAGTTGACGACGACAAAGAGAAGCTGCGCCGAAGGATCTCCGGCGTAAAGGTTGCAGGCACGACCTATGAGATACCCGAGCTGTGCCGCGAAAATGATATAGAGGTAATACTTTTTACTATTTCACAGATAAGTATTTCCGATAAAAAGCGTATACTTGATACCTGTGCAAAGACCCATCTTGAGGTAAAGATAATCCCGAATATATACAACCTTATGACTTCGGGTGTTCCTATTACATCATCTATAAGACAGGTAGAGGTAGAGGATCTTCTTGGGCGCGAGCCTGTTGTTTTTGACACGGAAAAATACGGCAAATACATTATCGGTCAGACAGTTCTCGTAACAGGCGGCGGAGGCTCTATCGGCTCCGAGCTGTGCCGACAGATAGCCTCTCTTCATCCAAAGCATCTGATTATTCTCGATATTTATGAAAACAATGCCTATGATATACAGCAAGAGCTTCTCAGAAAGCACGGCAGCGACCTCTCTTTTGAGGTGCAGATAGCCTCTGTCAGAGACCGCGCAAAGCTGGAGCATATATTCAAGACCAAGCATATAGACGTTGTATTTCACGCGGCAGCCCACAAGCACGTTCCTCTGATGGAAACAAACCCCGAGGAAGCCGTAAAGAACAATGTGTTCGGCACACTGAAGCTTGTAGAGACTGCGGATAAGTATCACGTTAAGAATTTTGTACAGATCTCTACCGACAAGGCAGTAAATCCCACCAGTGTTATGGGCGCTACAAAGCGCATATGCGAAATGATAATCCAGATGATGGGCAGGCGCAGCAAGACAAATTTTGTTGCCGTACGTTTCGGAAACGTACTCGGATCCAACGGATCTGTAATACCGCTGTTTAAGGAGCAGATAAGAACAGGCGGTCCCGTGACCGTAACCCATCCGGATATTATACGATATTTTATGACTATCCCCGAAGCGGTATCGCTTGTACTTACTGCCGGAAGTCTTGCAAAGGGCGGAGAAATATTTATTCTGGATATGGGTGAGCCTGTAAAGATACGTGTTCTTGCCGAAAATCTGATAAGGCTGTCGGGCTTTAAGCCATATGAGGATATAAAGATAGAGTACACAGGTCTGCGCCCGGGCGAAAAGCTGTACGAGGAGCTTCTTCTGAACGAGGAAGGCATTACAAAAACAGACAACAAAAAGATATACATCGGCAAGCCGATAGTATTCAACAACGATATGTTTTTCAAGCACCTGATACATCTATACTATGTTGCCCAGCACAACAACAAGGAAGACGTAGAAAAAATAATAGCCGAGATCGTTCCGACCTACCATCATTCCCCCAACGGGTAGGTGCTATCTCAACTAAACCCGACACCCCGATCAATAAAGACCCTTCAGGGCTTATCTGCCCCGCGGGGTCTTTTGTTTTTTGAAAAATTACTAAGTCTTTGTAAAAAATTTGTAAACGCGTACAAAAAAATATTAATAGTATATAGTTTTTTAAACAGATGATTGTATAAAAATAACAAGGAAATCTGTTCCATTGTAAAAAGTTAATATTATTGTTTCATTTTAAGAAGTTTATTCGTCAGATTTGATATTGCATAAAAAATAAATTGATGTAGAATTTGTATTAGAATAATAATATTTATCGGAGGTAATACTTTGAAAAAAATAGCATCAAGAGCTGCAGCAGCACTTATCGCAGCGGCCACACTCACAACAGGAATGTCGCTGGGCGCGTCAGCCGCAACGACAGATACTCCGACAGCAGCAGGTGACCCGAAGGTCGGCGAGATACCGTCAATAGCCTATGGCGTCAGAATAACGGACACCGACGACTATATTGACGCGGTAAGGGCTACTGCGTCCTCTAACGAAGAGATAAGAAATGCTGTCAATGCAGTAAACAGCAAGGCAACGTCAGTAGACAACAGCCAAAGCCCCTACTTCCCCGAGGTCGGAAACCAGGGCTCAATAGGCTCCTGCGGAGCATGGGCAACCGTTTACTATCAGTTCACCTATGAGATGAACAAGACTCTCGGCAGAAAGACAACTCACGAAAACTCCTTCAATCCCCTGTTTATCTACAATATGATAGGCACCAACCCATGGACGTGCTTTGAAATGCTAAACGAGATCGGCGGCGCACAGTATTCGTTAGTATCGGATGAGCTGAATGTAAGTACATGGAACCCTACTTTTGACGTGTGGAGAGACGCTGCTAATTATAGGGTTACAAGCTACTATTGGTATGAGAATGTCGGAATGAAGAATTCGAGAATAACCTCTGTTGATGATCCCGATATTGCAGCACTCAAGGCTACTCTCAGAAACGGCGGTCTGATCTACTATACGGGATTTATATTCTCTTACAAATACACAAAGCTGAAGGCAAGCACCGAAAACAGTGATGTAAACAAAAACCATGTCGGTGAACAGGTTATTTACAAGGAGGTCGGCGTGAACGGCTGCCACGCTATGAATATTGTCGGCTATGACGATAATATCTGGACTGATATAAACGAAAACGGAAAAATCGACAGCGGTGAGATGGGCGCTTTCAAGATGGTAAACTCATGGGGTCAGTACGCAAACGGCGGCTTTTGCTGGATCTCTTATGACGCTTTAAATGAGCAGTCTGTAGTGCCGGGGGTAGCTGAGGAAGCAGAAAGACACTCCGCAACGATAACCCTCCTGCACGCAAATATTAACAAGGATTTCAAGTCGTCAAATATTTATCTTAAATATACTTTAAACACAAGCGACAGAACAGACAACTACATAGAGATCTCTGCAAAGAGAAAGTCGGATGGTGTTACATATACCAGAATGACAAACCCCTATATACACCAGGGCAATGTATACGGAAAAACGTCCTACGACGGTACAGAGGGCGCTGCGGACGGTACAATGATAGTAGACCTTGATAATATTATCAGGGGGTTGAACTCGGACAACTTCCACGATTATGAATGGAGCGTAAAATTTGTTGACAAGGGCGGCGACTCGGCTCCTCTTACAGTCAAGAGTGCAGAGGTAATAGACGAGAGAGCACAAAAAGTATATAAGCTTGACGCGTCCTTCCCGTTTAGTGTAAACAAGCAGAGCACAGATGTTCCGCTGAAGGCTTACTATAACTTCAATACGATCAAAATGTCTCCTGCATCAAATATACAGGTAGGCAAGTATCACAGAATTTATTTCAATGCAGAAAACGAAACAGCAGGAACTACTCCGATAAAGTACGACTTCATCGTAAAAAGCGGCGATACCGTAGTATATCAGAGCAAGGTAGACGCACAGAGCACAGACAAAACCAAAAAATCGTCCGTAATAAAGGCAGTATGGAAGCCGAAGAAAAAGGGCGACTACACAGCTACTCTGCGTGCAACAGACGGCAGCGGAGCCGTAGCCGAAAGAAGCGTGAGCTTTAAGGTATATATCAGCAAGCTTACTATTCGTTCGCTCGATTTTGATACCGGAAAATATATAGGAAACTATGAGAGAGTAAAGATAACTCCCCAGGTCACAGGCGGTACAGGACCCTATACCTATTCGTATTATTATCAGAAGGGTAAAAAGACCTATACCATCTTGGAAAATTCAAAGATCGCCTACAGATACAGAAACTTTGGCTCTAACGACGGAGCATACAACATAATAGTAAAGGTAAAGGACGCAAATGGAGATACCGCCTCCTTCTCACGCTATCTGAAGGTGGAGCCGACGACAATAAGCAGAATAGACTACAGTACCGACATCGCAAAGCCCAACACATATGTAAAGGTAAGCGCAAAGGTAAAGAACGAAGCAAATGTGATAGACAAGAGCTGCTACACCTATACCGTAACAAAGGGCAGCAGCGTTACTACGCTGACAACAGGCAATGATAAGACCGCGTACTGGCTGCCGAAGGAAGCCGGAAAATACACCGTAAAGCTGACAATAAAATACAACAACAAGACAGTAGCGGAGAAAGCCTCCGAATATGATGTAATTGCGCCGGACGAGAACGCAGATAAGATAAAAGTAAATGTTTGCATCATATCCTATGTATATAACGAGACCTCAAGCTATTCTTCAAGCTACAAGCTGCATTACTGGAACAACGCAGGCTTTACCGGTGACGCAGTATGCGAGATGGCAAACAAGACAAAGGACAGGAGCGTCGGCAGCGAATACTGGAACGGCAGCAACCAGCACTTCTATGTATATACCGCATATGTACCGAAGAATGCTACAGGCTTTAAGTTCCACATAGGCGACCGTTGGTTCGGCGGCGACGGAAGTCTCAGCACTTCAAACACAGTTTATGTATTTAACTACTCAGGCGACAAGGCTATGTACACAAAGGAATAAAACCAGGCTTCAACAAATTACGATCAGCAAAAAAAGGGCTGTCGCACTAAGCCCTAAATAAAAACAAGACCGGGTAGCCCGAAAGGGTTGCCCGGTTAGTGCTTTCAATGTATAATTAAATTGCAACAAAATCCACATAGAAAGCGGGTTAATTAT
>JAHKXX010000058.1 GCA_020627425.1 bacterium | reverse complement strand
CGCCACAGCACACAGGGTGCTGCTTGACGCTGCTTTGATGTGAGAATAAGTGTATTTGTCTTTTCTGCTTGGTGTATCACACTAAATCGCGTTACTCGCACCTATTCCAAAACTCCCAGAATTATTTTACACTAACAGTGCCTGCGCGGTCAACTCTCTCTTGCCGCACGGCGGCAAGGGCGTGCACGGCACGCCGCAGCGTGGCTGGTTCTTGTTACCGCCAAATACAAAGCACCGTCTCAAGTTGGGTTTATTATACCTCTTTGTCCGCGTCACGCCGCACAGGGCGGCGCTTAGCGCTGCTTTGGATTGAAAATAAGTTTTTTATCTACTCTATTCATTGTCTCTATATAGCAGTTTAGCAAGTATGATATGTATTTGTCAGAATTATTATTGCTTCTTCAGTCTACAGTAAAATATTTTTTTCGGATACACAAAGTAGAGTAAACAGAAATACTATACGTCACTCCAATGCAGCACGAGCGGCACCCTGAGTGCCGCGACGCGGACGGCACCGTATAATAAACCCAACTCGTACGCGTGCCAATAAAGTTGGCGGTAACACTATTTCGAGTGCGCGAATTGACTGCGGAGGCACTCCGCTTGGAAAAAAATTACTGTAAGATATGATGCATTTTTGACAACACTAATTAGTGAAGAACAGATCAAAAACGTAAAGCTTTAAATCTATAGATCTATGGGGTGATCATATGGTTGCTGAGACAATAAAAAAAATTACATTTATTCTGGCAATTATGCTGCTGTCATTACTTATTATATGCAGAATGTGCGATGGACTTACACCGTCAGAGCTGCTTGTTGACGAGCATAACCTGCGCGCGTCCGATACCTTTGGCACATTGTCGGTCAGATTTAGTGCCGACTCGGTAAGTGCCGGTGCCGTAGGAAAAAAAGCCGCAAAGGGTGAGATCATGCTTTTTGGCGCTATACCTGTAAAGGATGTAGATCTTAGCTTTTCCGAAAGAAGAAGAGTCATTCCGGGCGGTATACCGTTCGGAATAAGAATATACTCCGACGGCCTCGTTGTGTCAGAGCTTCCAAAGGTTCATTCTGACGGAGACAAGGAATCCCCTGCTGCAAAAAGCGGAATATCAAAGGGCGATATTATCCTGTCTGTTAACGGTAAACAACTTAAAACAAATGAAGAACTGCTACAGTCAGTCGAAGGCTGCGGCGGTAAGCCTCTGCGACTTTTGGTAAGACATAACACCGAAACATTTGTCAGCACCGTCTTTCCACTTTTCGATACCGGCTGTAATGCATATAAAATAGGTATGCTGGTCCGCGACAGCAGCGCAGGTATAGGTACTATGACATTTTACGATCCTGCAAACGGCTGCTTTGCAGGGCTCGGACACGGTATCTGCGATGCCGACAGCGGAAGTATTGTGCCGCTGGAGCACGGCGATATAGTTGGCGCTGAAATATCCTCTGTAACGAAAAGTGTTTGCGGATCTCCCGGTACTCTCTCGGGATACTTCACCGATCAGGACAGCCGTGGTACTCTGCTGAGAAACTGTGAGTTCGGAGTATATGGCAGTTATCAGGGGAAAACAGGCAACAATACCTATATCCCTGTGGCTTACCGTCAGGAGGTAAAAAAAGGGAATGCAAAGCTTCTGTGTACCATTGACGGTGCAAAAAGCGAATACTACGATATTTCAATAGAAGATATAAGCTTCAGCGAGCTGGATACCTGTAAAAATATGGTGATAAAAATAACAGACCCCCGCCTTCTCTCTAAAACAGGCGGTATCGTACAGGGTATGAGCGGAAGCCCTATAATACAAAACGGTATGCTGGCAGGCGCCGTGACTCATGTATTTGTAAACGATCCCTCATACGGATATGCGGTTTTTGCCGAAACAATGCTTTATAATGAGTATTCTGTTGATAAAACTGCGTAGCATTGACTTTTGTATGACAAAATGGTGAAAAATCTGTTCGTACTTTGTTTAAAACGGAAAATTTAAAAAAATTAAAAAATAAGTATTGCCAAATTTGGTAATATATGGTAATATATTTACATCACATTACAATAATTGTTGGGGGATAGATATATGAACACACGTTACAAAGTACTAATCGCAGAGGACAGAAAGGAATTTGGCGAGGACGCGATAAAGCTGTTTGCCGAAAAGGGTTTTGAGAGCAAATTCTGTGAAAAAGACGGAAACGCGCTGATAAAAGCTTACAAAGAACTTACGCCGGATGTTGTGCTTGCAGATATGTTTATGAGCGGAACAGACGCAGTAGGAGTAATGAAGAGGCTGAAATTAGAGACGGGAGGACTACCGGTATTCGTAGTAATATCAAACACAGACAGTCCTGTTTTAGAGAAGGAAGCGCTCAGTGCAGGAGCGGTATATTATGTTATAAAGCCATTCAGCACAGGTGATCTGGCAGAAAGAATAGCCGAGCTTATACTATGTCGCGACGGCAGTGAACGCAACGGCGGAGAAATATTCAGCTTTGACAGAGAGCTTGAAATAACCATCACCGAGATACTTCACCAGATAGGAGTACCGGCTCACATAAAGGGTTATCATTATCTGAGGGATTCTATTATGCTGAGTGTAACGCGACCCGAAATAATAAATGCCGTCACAAAAGAGCTTTACCCGACAGTAGCGAAGAAATACAGCACCACTCCCTCCAGAGTAGAGCGTGCTATTCGTCACGCCATAGAAGTTGCGTGGGACAGAGGAGATGTAGATGTTCTTAACTCATATTTCGGCTACACCATACACACAGGCAGAGGAAAACCCACAAACAGTGAATTCATAGCAATGATCTCCGACCGTCTCCGTCTCCACAACCTCCGAACCGCCTGACCGGCGAGCCGCCGGGGGCAACTCTCTCTTGCCGCACGGCGGCAAGGGCGTGCACGGCACGCCGCAGCGTGGCAAGTTCTTGTTACCGCCAACTACAAAGCACCGTCTCAAGTTGGGTTTATTATACCTCTTTGTCCGCGCCGTGCCGCACAGGGGGGCACTTGTTGCTGGTTTATAGTGGAGGCGAGTGTATCTGTCTGCTATGGTTTGTGTATCCGAATAACAGGATATATGACAAAGGGTAGATTATCGACTATAAAAGAAAAACGCATCACCGATCCGGTGGTGCGTTTTTGGTTTAAAAACCTGATACACTGATAAAACAGAAAATCATACTTACTGTAATTTTTATCAGCGTTAATGATGAACTGTACTTACAGTTTAGCAAGTCCGGCGTCAACGCGAGCGATAAAGAGTGCGTCGGCTATGTCTGCATTGCCGTCACCGTTTACATCGGCTGCCTGCTTCTGAGCGTCAGTAAGTGTAGCAAGTCCTGCGTCTGCACGCGCTACAAAAAGCGCGTCGGCTATGTCTGCATTACCGTCGCCGTTTACGTCGCCGGGGGTGAATTCATCACCAAGCGCTCTAAATCTGAATCCGTTGTCGTTTGCATATCGCTCGGCTTCGCTACCTTCGTAGCCCTTAATTGTGAAACCGGGCTGTTTATTAAATGATTGACCATCATAAGAATAACCCAAGGCAAAATCTTCGATACTTGTCACACTATCAGGTATGGTTATGTCCGTGAGGGAGGTACATGAATCAAACGCACGAGCTCCGATACTTTTCACACCGTCCGGGATGGTTATGCTTGTAAGGGCGGAACAACCGCTAAACGCACCATACCCGATACTCGTCACACTGTCAGGGATGGTTATGCTTTCGAGGGCGGAACAACTGATAAACGCATAATCCCCGATACTCGTCACACTGTCAGGGAGGGTTATGCTTTCGAGGGCGGAACAACCGCTAAACGCACAATATGCAATACTCGTCACACTGTCAGGGAGGGTTATGCTTGTGAGGGAAGTACAACCACTGAACGCATAATTCCCGATACTCGTCACACTGTCCGGGATACTTATGCTTGAAAGGGAACTGCAACTATAGAACGCACCATATCCTATACTCGTCATGCTGTCGGGGATGGTTATGCTTTCGAGGGCGGAACAACTGCTAAATGCACTATGCCCGATGTTCGTCACGCCGTCAGGAATAATATATTCAGTACGCTTGTTTCCGATGGGGTAAAAGATCAGTTTTTCTTTGTTCTTATCAAATAAGACTCCGTCTTGTGAACTGTATTCTGTATTATTGTTATCTGTTTTGATTTCCGAAAGCGATGTGCAGTAAAGAAACGCTCCGTCTCCGATATTCGTCACACTGTCAGGGATAGAAATACTTGTAATGGAGGAGCAGCCATAAAACGCATCTTCTGCAATTCCGACCGTGTCGTCTTTTAAAGTGATCTCTGTATCATCAGGCTCCATATAACCGCTGTAACCATATGCTACCTTGCCGGCATAGACTACACCGTCAGGCTGGTTGTCATACCATGGTGTACCGTTAAACGCACCTCTGCCGATACTCGTCACGCTGTCAGGGATAGTTATGTCTGTGAGGGAAGTACAATAAAACGCATACTCTCCTATACTCGTCACACTGTCGGGGATAGTATAGTCAGTACAAGTGTTCCCCTCCGGGAAACGTATTATTGTTTCTTTGTTCTTATCAAATAAAACGCCGTCCTTTGAACTATACGCCGTATTATTGTCATCTACTTTGATTTCTGCAAGCGATGTACAAAAATTTAAGACACTTTCCTCTATATTCGTCACGCTTTCAGGGATGGTTATGCTTGTAAGAGATGAGCAATTATCAAACGCTCCTCTGCCGATACTTGTCATGCTGTCGGGGATGGTTATGCTTTCGAGGGCGGAACAACTGCTAAACGCATAATCCCCGATCCTTGTCACGCCGTCTTCTATTATAACCTTCTTTATATCATAATTATCCCAAAAAGGACTATCGGCATAATAGTAATCCTCCATTTCCCCAGTACCGCTGATAGTGAGTGTTCCTTCCTTGTCGAGGGTATAGGTCACGTTTTCTCCGCATGAACCGGACTGAGTTATCTCTGCCGCACTGACAGTAATGTCAAAGGGTGTTTCACTGCCGGGTATCGCAGCCGTCGTTGCAGCTGTACCCATAAGCATCGCGCACGCGAGTGCGATAGCTAAAAATTTTCTTTTTCTATTCATAAAAATACCTCCTCTGTTGAGTTGTTGATTTTTTACTCTTTTATTATATAGCAGGAACTACAAAAAAGCAACAGGATGTTGAGATGTTTCTGAATTATTTTAAAAACCCCGGAGACTTCCTCCTTTTGGCCGCAAATATACTGTTTGTGTATATCATAAAAAACGAACGCACAAAAAAGAATAGACAAACTCACTTGCCTCCACTTCATACCAGCACGAGCGGCGCCCTGAGCGCCGTGATGCGGACTGAGAGGGACAATAAACCCAACTCGACCGCGTGCCAAGAAAGCAGGCGGTAGCACCGACTACAGTGCGCGAATCGACCGCGGAGGCACTCCGCCGCGTGCCAAAAAGGTAGGCGGTAATACCAACTACAGTGCGCGAATTGCTCAGCGCGAGCACGCGCCGCCGCCTTGACAAGGGAGAAAATGTGTGGTAATATAGGTATTGCCGCATGCTGTCGGCAAAAAAGACGGTAAGACCGCGCCGAACGCAGCGAGTTTAGAAACAGGTAGGTGCATATAATGTACGCAGTAATCGAAACAGGCGGAAAGCAGTATAAGGTAGCTAACGGCGATACCATATACGTTGAGAAGCTTGACGCAGAGGACGAGTCTACGGTTGACTTCAAGGTAGTTGCAGTCAGCACAGACGACGGCTTTAAGGTTGGCGCTCCTTATGTAGACGGCGCAAAGGTAACCGGTAAGGTTATAAAGACCGCAAAAGGAAAGAAAATAACGGTATTTACTTACAAGCCCAAAAAGAGCGAGAAGCGTAAGATGGGTCACAGACAGTACTACACAAAGGTACAGATAGACTCTATCGAGTGCTGATGATAGTCGCAGAGCTTTTTGCGGATAAGAACGGCGTACTCACGGGGTTTCATATATCGGGTCACTCAATGTATGACGAATATGGCAAGGACGTGGTCTGTGCCTTTGTTTCGTCGGCAGCATATATGGCTGCAAATACCATCACCGATGTCATAGGAGCAAAAGCCACGGCAAGCGACGGTGACGGAGATATGAGAGTCCTTGTATCACCGGAGGACGCACACAAATGCAGGGATATTTTAGAGGGGCTGAGACTGCACCTGGAGAATACTCAGGAACAGTACCCCGACTATTTACAGTTGAAATTAACGGAGGTGTAAGAAAATGCTGAAAATCAATGTTCAGTTATTCGCTCATAAAAAGGGCGGCGGTTCTACAAAGAACGGTCGTGATTCAGAGTCCAAGCGTCTTGGTACAAAGCGCGCAGACGGACAGTTCGTACTTGCAGGAAACATTCTTGTAAAGCAGCGCGGAACTCACATTCACGCAGGCAATAATGTCGGCAGAGGTTCTGACGACACACTGTTTGCAAAGATCGACGGTAACGTAAAGTTCGAGAGAGTCGGACGTGACCGCAAGCAGGTTTCCGTATACGCAGCAGAACAGTAAGGATCATCCTTTTTAAAGAGCTTCGGCACCGGCCGAGGCTCTTTTTACTGACATAACCGGAAGGAGAGCTGACATGTTTGCAGATGTAGCAAAAATTCATATCAAAGCAGGCGACGGAGGCGACGGTGCTGTTGCGTTTCACCGCGAAAAATACGTTGCCTCCGGCGGACCTGACGGCGGCGACGGAGGCAGAGGCGGAAATATTGTCTTTCAGGCAGACACCAACCTG
>JAHKXX010000057.1 GCA_020627425.1 bacterium | reverse complement strand
GGCGGATAGTGAAGAAATACTATCGGGTCATAGCCGTCCTTTACGGCAGGCTCTATAGATGCTCTCAGTCTGCCTGCCTCGCGGTTCAGTATACGCTTGTCCTTGTCGTCCTCTGCATCATAAAACCAGCCACGGGAACCGCACAGTGCCATACCGTCGGCTGCATAGTAGTTATTGTGGAGTATCGACAGCGTTGTAAAACCCTGCTCGGCTATAAACCTATCCATTTTCGTTTTTGTTGTCCACCAGTAGTCGTGGTTACCCTTAAGGAGAATCTTTTTACCCGGCAGACTGTCTATATAACGAAAGTCTGCCACCGTCTCCTTTATATCCATAGCCCACGAAATATCTCCGGCGATCACAACGGTGTCGTCCGGGGTGACCAATTTGTTCCAGTTGGTCTTTATTCTTTCGGTATAGTTTTCCCAGCCGTGAAACACGTCCATCGGCTTGTCCGTACCAAACGAAAGGTGAAGGTCGGCTATCGTATAAACTGCCATAATTAACCTATATGAAGGCTTTCGAGAACTACCGCAGGCATATCGTCAACAGCACATTCCTTAGTAAAGCGAACCTCTGCACTCTTCAGCGCCGCAAGCGGAGCAGGAACAGCGGTCTTTGTTTTCTTTGACAGCTCGTCTACAAGAGTAAACTCATCATCGGAAAGCTTTTCGTCCGTTATCGCCGAAAGAACGCTCTTAGAGAACTTATAGGGGCTTGCGGTAGAAGCTATAACTGTAGGAGTCTTGTCGCCTGTTTTTTCCGCATACTGCTGATATACATTAACAGCGACCGCCGTATGTGTATCGGCAAGGTAGTTTTCGTTTTCATACAGCTCCCTTATGGTTTTCTGAGTGTTTTCATCATCACAGAAGCCGCCAAAGAACAGTGACTGTATCCTTGCTTTTACATCATCATCGACCGTATATTTACCCTCGGCAGATAAACTATTCATCCACTCTGATACCTTTTTATCGTCGCCGTCTGTCAGATGATAAAGAAGTCTTTCAAGGTTGCTCGACACAAGTATGTCCATAGAGGGCGAGATAGTGGTATAGAATTGTCTCTGCCTGTCATAGGTACCGGTCTGTATAAACTCAGTAAGAACGTTGTTGGAGTTTGACGCGCAGATAAACTTAGCGATCGGCAGTCCCATAGTCATAGCATAGAATGAAGCAAGTATATTGCCGAAGTTTCCTGTAGGAACACAAACGTTTATCTTGTCGCCGAGGCTGAGCTTTCCTTCGTTTACCATATCGCAGTAAGCAGAGAAATAGTAAACTATCTGCGGCAGCAGTCTGCCCCAGTTTATGGAGTTTGCAGAGGAGAACAGCATATTGTTTTTCTCAAGCTTTGATTTTATTTCATTGTTTGTAAATATCTTCTTTACACCCGTCTGCGCGTCGTCGAAGTTGCCCTCTATAGCAACAACGCTGACGTTATTGCCCTTTTGTGAAGCCATCTGACGCTTCTGCATCGGGCTTACGCCGTTTACGGGGTAGAATACCATGATTTTTGTACCGTCTACATCGCAAAAGCCCTCAAGAGCTGCCTTGCCGGTATCGCCGCTTGTTGCAACGAGGATAACAGCCTGCTTTCCGTTATAGGTTTTCGCAACGGATTTTGTAAGAAGGTGCGGAAGTATCTGTAGAGCCATATCCTTAAAAGCACATGTAGGACCGTGCCAAAGCTCCAGAACAGACATCGCCGTATCTCCGCTTTCTATATAAGAGATGGGCGCAGGATTATCAGAACCGAACTTTTCAGCCGTGTATGCTGCCTCTACGCTCTCGTTTATTTCTTCCTCGGAGAAGTCAGACAAAAAGTCGGACATAATTTTCTTTGCTCTGCCCCTGTAGTCCATAGCGGCAAGCGCCTTTATATCTTCCTCGGTGTACTTGGGCAGCTGCTGAGGTACAAACAGACCGCCCTCGTCGGATATACCCTGAGCGATCGCCTGCGAAGCGGATACAACTGCAGACTTATTTCTCGTACTGTTATAATTCATTGTCTTTTCCCTCTTTCTTTTGTATTAAAAGGATTTTTGCCTATGTGGTAGATCGAACCTGTTTGATAGCCTCCAAAGCGCCGTCTGAACGGTTATTTTTTCCGGTTGTCCAACAGATCTGT
>JAHKXX010000346.1 GCA_020627425.1 bacterium | reverse complement strand
TAGATATACGAGAAAACCTATAGAGATCACTCCTTTTGGTGTCGATATGAATCTATTTAATCCATCTAAGCGGAATAGATCTAACGAGGATTTCGTAATTGGCAATATCAAAAAACTAACCTCCAAATACGGTATAGATTATTTATTAAAGGCGGTTGCTATCATCAGAAAAAAGCGACCTGATATTCCAATTAAAGTTCGTATCGCAGGAGAAGGACCAGAAGAGCAAAATCTCAAGAAATTAACAGCCGATTTGAATCTTACTGAAATTGTCACCTGGCTTGGTTTCATTTCACAAACGAAAGCAGCAAATGAGTGGGCCAATTTTGATGTTGGTGTAATATCTTCTATCTCTTCCTCGGAATCCTTCGGTGTATCCGCTGTTGAATGTCAGGCTTGCGGCGTTCCGGTTATTATCACAGATCCTTTAGGCCTTCAGGAAGCGACCTTACCCGGAAAGACTTCTATTGTCGTTCCACGCAAAAATGAGAAAGCTTTGGCAAAAGCAATCATAGACTTATATGATCATCCTGAAAGAAGAAAAAATATGGGCGCTGCTAGTCGAGCGTTTGTTGCATCTGAATATGAACTTAACAAATGTTTTAAGCACATTGAAGAAATCTTTATCTTCGAGAAACGCTAGAACATTCTCATCAAATGCTTGTAGCATTTCATTTTATCAGTAAATGAGAACGATATATGAACCAAGACAACTTAATCACGGTAGTAGTACCCGTATATAATGTAGAACAATATCTCAAAGAATGCATAGAATCTTTATGTCAGCAAACATATAATAACCTAGAAATAATTCTCGTTGATGATGGCTCAACGGATCAAAGTAGCGAAATCTGCGATTCTTATCAGGACACTGACAGTAGAATCCACGTAATCCACCAAAAAAATGGCGGCTTATCCGACGCCCGGAACACCGGTATACAGGCGTCTCACGGAAACTTTATCACCTTTGTGGATAGTGACGACGTCTGCGGCCTCGATATGATTTCGTATCTGTATCAATTGTTAAGCTCTCATAATGCAGATCTGTCCGTCTGTCAAAGATGTTTGATTGATGAAACAAGCAAGCCAAAAAAAGTTCGTTATCAATCAGTAGAGGACAGCATTATCCTTGGCAACTATAATTGCATGAAAGATTTCCTTACGAACCCAAGGATTGATACCGTAGCATGGGGAAAGTTATACAAAACAGAATTATTTGACTCTGTTCGATATCCTTATGGAAAATATAATGAAGATGTTTTCACGACATACAAGATTATCGCCAAATGTAACTGCATAGCAATTGGATCAGGGAGGCTCTATCAATATCGTGTTCGACATGCAAGCATCATGCAGTCCGGTTTTTCAAAAAAACACCTCGATGGTATCGAAGGTGCATGTATCCGGGCCGATTTCATAAAGAGTACGTATCCCGATTTATCTGTCTACGCTAATGCGAAAATTATATACTCAGTAAACCAGTGTGTGCTTCGTATTGCAAGTGATAAAAAACTTGAGTCCTATCGTTGTAAAGAGCTCATTGCTACGCTCCAGAAATATTATCGAAGCTATGAAAAGGATTATCTGAGAGGCCCTGGGTCTATTGCAGCCAAATTGTTCTCAATTGGCGCATTCTTTGACATAAGAATTGCTATATGGATTGCTCACAAGTAATTATTAAATTTTTTAGTCGTCACATTAATACTTTTAAAGGAGTAATGCTTTGAACATCGCAGTTGCAGGAACTGGATATGTAGGATTATCTCTGGCTACTTTGCTTTCTCAATATTACAAGGTAACTGCAGTAGATATCGTACCGGAGAAAATTGAAAAGCTAAAGAACTGGATTAGTCCCATACAAGACGAATACATTGAAAAGTTTTTTTGTGAACATGAAGAGCGTCAACTCGATCTTCAATTTATACTAAATACACAAGCAAACGAAAATAACCCTTCTAATAACGTTTACAGAGACGCTGATTATGTAATTATTGCCACACCTACGAACTATGATGCGGAAAAAAATTTCTTTGATACCTCTGCTGTAGAATCCGTTCTGGAGCAGGTTCTAAAGTGCTCTAATCATTCTTATATTGTCATAAAGAGTACTGTGCCTGTCGGCTTTACAGCGCATATCCGCGAAAAGTATAAAACAAACCGGATTCTGTTCAGCCCTGAATTTCTACGCGAATCGAAGGCACTTTACGATAATCTATACCCATCCCGTATCATCGTTGGTACTGATTCTAATAATCCTGAACTGATGAAAGCTGCTAAAAGTTTTGCTGATTTATTGAAGGCTGCTTCTCTAAAAGCTGATGTACCCGTCTTAATCATGGGTTCTACTGAAGCTGAAGCAGTTAAACTATTCGCTAATACATATCTGGCACTGCGTGTTTCCTATTTCAATGAACTTGACAC
>JAHKXX010000354.1 GCA_020627425.1 bacterium | reverse complement strand
GAACATTTGAAAGGGCAAAACGAATACCTTTGCTATTCAATTCATCAAGAAAATGCAATAGCTCTTTTTCGTGATCTTCATTCCAACCGTCTTGTTCGTTATATGTAGCGCAGGTAATTAAGTAAGGCGGATCAACATAGATAAAATCTCTATTGGTCAAACCGGAAACATCAAACTCATTAAAGCTCATACAAGTAAAGCGACAGTCCTGACGGTGTAGTCTGTCAATAAAGTCAGACAGTTTGCTTTGCATTTTTTTATTGAAATCTCTTTTTCCTACCGGCAAGTTATATTCGCCTTTGGCGTTAAATCGGATTTGATTATTAAAGGCATATACAATCAACACATACAGCATTAAGTAGTAATAGTAATCTTCCTGCTTATGATGATTGAAATCGTCACGCAGCTTCAAAAAACGCTCTTTATTATAACTACCGACACCTTTACCGCTCTCGCAATGATAATAATCATATCCGTGTTCACACACAAGAGATAAATCGTAGTCCTTAATTATCTTAAAAATCAGCTCAAAGATAACATCTTTATCAAGGTTCTTAAAGGTATTGAAAAGATAGAATAAATGCTCATCAACATCATTATAAATTACTTTTTTGGAATCTATGTTGATGCCGACATTGCAGCCGCCGCAGAATAGGTCGACAAAGCAATCTATCTCTTTCGGAAAAAGAGGTAAGATTTGCGGGAGTAACTTATATTTTCCGCCGGTATAGTTGAGCGGTGATTGAATCAGTTGTGTATCAGCTAATTGAAACATCTGCATAAAAACAATCTTTCCTGATTATCATCAATATCAGACTTTCCTGTTGTAAAAGCCTTATAACTCTCCGAAAAGACTTTTACTTCTCCTTTTTTCTCTAAGATACGCATAATATCCTGATCGGAAATCTTTGCATTAGAACGGTCATTACCCTTTTCTGCCATATTGTTATAAGACAACAGAATATATTTAGCCTTAATATCTCCTATTAATTGCTCAAAGGCTTCTGTTGCTGATTGTGTGCAGTATTTACTTTTCATCGTACTGCGATCCATTTTTCTGGCAACACCAAACACTTCGGGCTTTTCCCAACGGGCAACATTTTCTAAAAGATGATAGGCGTCGCAGTATTGTCTGGAGTTATAAGGCGGATCAATATACACCAAGTCTGCTTCTATATTTTTTACTAATTCATTAGAATCCATATTGAAGCACTGGTTATTGGGGTTGTTCTGACGGTTCGCCATTGGGACATAAAGTTCAAGTGACTTGTCAAATTCGACACCTTTACGGTAGGCGTCATAATGTCCGCAGGTGTTAGCTATTTTATCCATTGCATAAAGCAGGGAGGTAATCAGAATAGCTCTCTCTCTTGTGTTTATATCGCCTTTTTTATACAGCACCTCAATATCTTCTCTTATATAACCGATTTTAGCACAGTCATCTCTGCTGAAGTATGTATCAGCAAAATTGTCTGTCATATAATTATCCTCTAAATCAGTCAAAGCGTTGTAACGGACAACACAATCTATGATTATTTGAGGATCATATTCTTCAGCGCCAAACCAAGCATAATTGCAAATATAATTGCTGTACATCAAATCATTTGTAATAATGACTTTATCAGTAAACGCAGAGGATACGGCACCTGTTCCTGCGAAAATGTCAGCTATGGACGTTATGTCAGGACACTCATCGTTTACAACTCCTGTAATAAATGGCAATAACTTATATTTATTACCTAAATATCTTCTGTTGTTAATCAATGATGTCTTATATTCATTTGTTTTAACAGCAACAGCCATTTCTCTCACCCAAACATATTATCATTAGCTACACTACT
>JAHKXX010000357.1 GCA_020627425.1 bacterium | reverse complement strand
CGGAATTTGAACAGCTCACGCCGATTGTGGCAATACGGTTTAAGTCCACCTCGGCGGACTCGAGCGAAAAATTAACGGTCTCTGCGGAATATGCGGAGAACATCGAGCAAGATAGTATTATAATAGTTATAATCAAAATGGCGGTACGTTTCATAGCAAATACCTTTTCTGCCTGAAATATTGATAAATTCAGTATAACATCAAAATATAATCGGGTCAAGCTTGTTTAAAAATAAAAAACGCCCTTTCGGACGTTACAGCTCGCCACTTGCGGTGTGTTATATTTGAAAACTTGGTTTACCGCTCTCGCTTGTATTATAGAGTAGTAGTTATTTAGCCCTATCCAAGGACTATGTGCTATAATGTAAGAGATACTGTGGATTAGTGCCGCTCTCGTTACCGTAAGACGGTTGTTTTTAGGTTCTAACCACAGTCTCTTTGTACAGTTGTTAATTAGTTAGATACCGCACGATGGTTTATGTAGAACAAGGTTACAATCGCAAAGAGTATTGTGGAACCAAACAGTATCGAATAACTGTGAAAGAGGTATTAGTATGATTGTTGTCGGAATTGATGTTGCAAAGGATAAGCACGATTGTTTTATTATGAACTCGGAAGGCGAAGTACTTTTTAATCCCTTTGTTATTCAAAATAACCGAGAAGGCTTCGACAGCCTTTATGAAAAGATTTGCTCGGTAGCTGATGATTTTACAAAAGTAAAAGTAGGGCTCGAAGCCACAGGACACTACAGCTACAATATTCTGGGCTATCTCCTTGATAAAGGTTTGCCGACCTACGTTATCAATCCGTTACATACAAATCTTTACAGAAAAAGTCTAAGCCTTAGAAAGACGAAAACGGATAAGGTAGACGCTCATACCATTGCGACTATGTTGTTGTCTGACGTGAACTTAAAGTCCTACTCAAACACATTATACCACAACGAAGAGTTAAAGTCACTAACAAGATACAGATTTGATAAGGTCAATGAACGTGCTAAACTCAAAGTATCTGTTGCAAGACTTGTCAACATTTTGTTTCCCGAGCTTGAAAAGCTGGTTCCAACACTTCATTTATCTTCTGTTTACGAGTTATTAAACCAATATCCATCTGCAAAACAAATCGCTGCCGTTCATCTCACAAAGCTGACAAATTTATTGTCAACTGCTTCAAAAGGTCGTTACGGCAAAGAAAAAGCAGCGGAAATCCGTAATGCCGCAAAATCTTCCATCGGTTCTGATATGCCTGCCAAATCGCTGGAACTCAAACATACCATCAAGCTTATCAGGGAACTTGACGCTGAAATTGAAGAAATCGAGTTTCACATTGAAATCATCATGGATGAAATCAATTCTCCTATTCTCACTATCCCCGGCATCAGTTACCGTATGGGCGCCATGATTATCGCCGAGATCGGTGATTTCGATAATTTCAGTTCACCAGATAAAATTCTTGCATACGCCGGGCTTGCACCATCCATTTACCAATCAGGTCAATTTACAGCTTCGTATTCACGTATGGAGAAACGAGGTTCACGATACTTGCGATATGCTCTTTTTAACTCTACAAAATATGTATGTCAATGGGATGATACGTTTGCTGAATACCTTGCAAAGAAGCAAAACGAAGGTAAACACTATTATGTAGCCATTTCTCATGCTTGCAAAAAACTCATAAGAGTAATTTACCATTTAGAAACAACAGGAGAATCATACAAACGGTAATATTGTTCCTCTAAACACTTGTTTTTTGAGCAACTAAACGGTTGCTCTTTTT
>JAHKXX010000348.1 GCA_020627425.1 bacterium | reverse complement strand
TTCGCCTTCCTTGATCTTAAGTGAAAGGTCGTTTACGATATAGGGTGAATTTTCGCTGTAGCGGAAATAGACGTTGTTAAGCTCGATGCCGCCTGAAATTTTGGTGACCATTTCTTTATTGTCTGCTGTTTCAGGCTCGGTTTTGAGGAATGGCTCTGCCATTTCAAGTATCGGCTTTACGCGGCCGAAGGAAAGGGCTATTCCTGCAAGAGAGGTAAACGCTCCCATTACTGCGCCGTAGGCTGCTGTGAATGCGAAATAGTTGGACTGGTCTATACCGCTTTCTATCGCAAGGAAATACAGCACGATATTTGCGAAAAGACCGATAGCCGTTGTGATTACTCCGTTTATTCTGATGAACATAGGCGGAGCGTAAACAAGCTCTGCCCCCTCGGAATAGAGGTTCAGCCAGCGGGCAAAGAATCTCTTTTCAGCGCCCGAAAGCTTTATTTTCTGAACACCGCTTATCATTGCAAAGGTCATACCTGATTCCTTTGCGCTGTGCTCCATATGCTTTTTGCTGATCCTGATCTGCACAACAGATGAAATAATTGAAAAGCCCACGGTCACAAGTATGATTATAAGCGACGGTATTACAAGTGTCGGAGCAAAGCTGAATATCTGCGTGATATAGAGCAGTGACATAAGGGAGGTAAGTCCCGAACCGAGTATCATTCCTAAAATAAGCGAGCAAAGCTGATTTACTGATTGTGAACGGCTCGTCAGTTCACCTGAGCTGTATTTGCGGAAGAAATTTGCCGGCAGGCTCAGCACTCTCATCATAAGAGCAGCCTGAACGCCGAGGGATATCTTCGTCTGTACCCTCGAATTGAGCATCGTACTTATAGTTTTTATAAGCTGTGAGGAAACCATTGTGCATACAATGAAAATAGCGATAGAAATAAGTATCCATGCGCTTTTGCTCGAAAGAACGGGACCTGTCAGCGCCCTTGTGATGCGCGGCATGAGCATTCCCACGGCTGTGACCATAAACGTCGAAATGATGATCAGCGCGATATCGTTGAGACTGATGCACTGCTTCATATATATTATCAGATCGGGTATTCCCAGCTTTTTCTGCGGGAACGGTCTGTAGAAGCAGTAAGCCTCGCTATTGAATTTTTCGACTGTCTTTTTATTGATCTTAACTCTTTTTCCTGTCGCTCTGTCTTTGTAATAATAACCGATCAGCTTGTCGGGAAGAAGTGCGACAGGTTCGTTATCTTCCTTCGTGTAGGCAAGCACGGGGCCGTAAGCGTCCTTGTACCAGTTTTCCTCAAGGGTTATCTGGCGCTTCATAAGCCCGTGAGGACGCAGGCAGTAATCAAGCTGATCCTCGTGCTCCTTTACGTTTTTCGGTATCTCAACAGGCTTGTAATGAAAATATTTCAGTATTTCGTCTATTGCCTTTTTGGTAACGATATGATCATCGCTTATCTTTTCTGCTGTACGCTGTCCGAGGACGACGCCCGCAGCACGGAAGAAGGATTCTTCAAAAAGCTGCTGATCCAGATCTCTTCTTTGCTTTATCTGTTTTTCAAACCAACCCATTTTCGGAATCCCTCCTTATTCATTAGTAACGAGTTCGGTATAAGCTCCGCCGAGAGCCATAAGCTCTTCGTGCGTGCCTCTTTCGACGACGTTGCCGCGTTCGAGAACTATTATCTCGTCACAGTCACGGATAGTCGAAAGTCTGTGTGCTATAACTATACAGGTGATACCCCTGTCCTTTATCGCCTTAACTACCTCATATTCGGTCTTAGCGTCAAGCGCGGAGGTAGCCTCGTCAAGGATAATGATGGACGGATCC
>JAHKXX010000347.1 GCA_020627425.1 bacterium | reverse complement strand
GTGTTGGAATTGATGTATCCAAAGGTGAAAGTACCGTCTGCATAATGAAACCCGGCGGCGAAGTATTGAAAACACCGTTCAAAATGCTTCATTCCATAGAGGATATTGTTCATCTAAGCAATCTCATCAAATCTTACGACGAAGAAACTCGTGTCGTTTTGGAAGATACCGGACACTACCACTTGCCTGTGGTATCGCTGCTTGTCGAAAAAGGTATCTTTGTTTGTACTGTTAACGCTCTGCGTATGAAAAAATATTGTTCTCAGGATATTCGCAGAGCTAAAACAGACAGAATTGATTCTATTCACATCGCTTCTTACGGACTTACATACTGGAATAGACTAACTCCGGTTTTGCCGCCAATAGATGTGTATAGAGAATTAAAACTGCTTGCGCGTCAATATTACCAAACAGTATCAATACTGGTTAAAGCTAAAGTCAATTTAAGCAACTTGCTGGATCAGGTTATGCCCGGCATTCAATCTCTAATGTCAGATAGCACAAGCAATCATAAGCTCACTGACTTTGTAGACAGATACTGGCATTATGGGCATATTCTTGATATGGGAGAAAAAAGATTTACAACCGATTACTGTAAATGGGCAAAGAAAAAGGGATACCGTGTGTACGAACGTTTAGCAAAGGAAATCCTTGCCGTAGCTCAAAACGGTATCCCTGTACTTCCTAACTCCTTATCAACCAAACTTGTAGTTCAGGAAGCGGTACGAGTAATTCATCTGGTTGAATTATCTCGTGACACCATTTTAGCACAAATGCAAGAGCTTGCCAAGTCCCTGCCAGAATATTCTGTTGTTCGTGAAATGTCCTGTGTAGGTGATGTGCTTGCTCCCCGTATTATCGCGGAAATCGGTGATGTTAAGCGTTTTCACAGTAAACACTCATTGATTGGTTACGCGGGCAGCGATATTCCGCGTTACCAGTCTGGTTCATTCACTGCTACTGAAAGGCATATCACAAAGCGTGGTAACAGCTATTTGAGAAAAACAGGTTATGAGATTATGCAGTGCCTTATTCAGCATAAGCCTGTCGGAGATCCCGTGTATGACTTTATACAGAAGAAACGCTCTGAGGGCAAATGCGGTAAAGAAGCTATGATTGCAGGACTCAACAAATTCCTTCGTATCTATTACGGAAGAGTTACCGAGCTGTACACCAACATATCTGATGAATTGGTATTCTGTAGTAGAGTTGATTTCACATAACTGATTATTTCTGAATACTCATAGTGGCAAATGCTTTTTATCTGCCGCTCAGCTTTGCTATGCCCTATTTTTCTCCTTGTTAAGTTTATTTGCCTATTGACTTTTTTTAGCAGGTTTCTATATGTTTTATTTTTTCTTAAATTCCGAAAGCTTTTCCGCCGCGTACTTCTGAATGTCAGCCGCGTCAAGAACATCTACCTGTCCGTCGTCGTTGACGTCACCGACATATTGCTGTCGTTCATCAAGCGTTGTTTTTTCGGACGCGTACTTTTGAACCGTAATAGAGTCGAGCACGTCAACGGTTTCGTCGCCGTTAACATCGCCGATAGTTCCGTAGTCCTCACTCTCTCTGTCGTAGATAACCGCTACGGTTTTAGACTTGACAGTGCCTGAGATGTTGCCGCCAGAAACAGTGTATGTATCGCCGTAAGCCTCGTCGGTGTACTCGCCGTCGGGCATTGTGACAGTCGTGTTAACGGCAAAGTCGGTGTCGCCGTAGTTGATGATTACAACACCCTTTGTACCGCGC